>JAAZON010000315.1 GCA_012797725.1 SAR324 cluster bacterium
GTTCAGCTTGGATAGGTCCATCTGAACAACTTCAACCACGCTGTCTTCAATTATTCCTGCCATTTGAAATTCCTCCAAAAAGAAAAGGACACCTTTAGGTGTCCTGTCTTCAAAATCAATTGCAATGTATCAGGAAAACTGAAGCAATAGGAATGAGAAAAACACTAAATTTCTACTGCCTCGTCATATAACAAAGGAAAGGCCGAATGCCTTATACGGAATTTCGTTCCGTGATTGTGCCCCGTTCTTGCATCAAAGTCAACGTAAATATGCCCTTTTTCAATTCCATCCAAGAAACCATCTAAATCAAACTTTTTTAGCATCATGATCTTGTTGTATGCAAAATACTGTTTCCCATCTTCTCTCTTGGCGTCTGCGAGGATATAGAAGCAGTTGTGAAGCTTTGTCCCGGCCTTATGAAAAACGTCGTCAAAGCCCCAATAGGGTTGTGGGTCGAGTTCCGATAAGTTGCCAACACGTCTCAAAACAGACGATTTCCATTCTTCGTGGCGCGAATCTACGGCATTACTATCAAACGATATCATGATCTTTCTGGCTTCTCTATCGACAACAACTTTGAATCCTCGATCGCTCCTTACCGTGCCAGTAATCGTCTGGCGGAAACTGTATTCATTGAGGGTTGCATGAGGCCATCCGTATTTCCTTAGAAGGATCGCTGGAACCCATCTAAATGACCTTGGGGACGGTTCCATATGAAAAAGAGTGAGTAATGAACTTGTGTTTGCGCGCTGACATTTGAGCTCCCATTCGGCCGCATTAGGAATAGGAAGGTTGTTCTCCTGAATGCCAAGCAGGTCCTCCAGCGTATTTCCTATTCCGCCAACGTTGTTTGTTCTTCTGTCAGCAATCCAGCCCATCTCTCTTATTTCTCGCAGTCGTGCGATCAAACTCTCTTTTGTGTAAATTTCCACCTCTGCCCCCCAGTCTCTTTAAGGCCTCCAGAAGTCAAGAAGATACTCGAACGTAACACCCATTGTAATGTAGTTCGAAGGCCAGCCAAAAATCCCTATCCTATTGACAATATTCGTCCTGTCCCAAATTATGATATTTCTCAATTCATAACCTCTTCGCCGCATCTCTTCCACAATGTTTATATGAATAGTGATGCGCTGATTCTCCCACCACATATCAGGCACATTGATTACGCAATGCCCCTTGGGTTTCAGAATAGGAAGAAGTGCTTCAAATATATCACCCATGTTCTTCGTATATTCCTCAATTGACATTGTACCAAGATCTCTAGGATCTTGCGAATATTGTTCAACCTTTCCAAGCTGGCCATTGTCTCTATCGCGACGAGATTTGTTCTTGCGTTTGCGATTGAGAAGATTGGCATACGGCGGAGAAGTCCATATAAGGCTTACTGAACTAGGCCTTAAGTACTCGGGAATGTGCTTCGCATCTTCTTGAATCGCGATTTGCTTGGATGTTGTGAAAAGATTCGTTGCTCTTACCCTTTCCCTGCACAAATTCACATATTTTTCTTGGAGATCAAATCCCACAGCATTCCTATCCAAATCCTGTGCCGCAACAAGCGTTGTGCCGCTTCCCACAAACGGATCTAAAATTAACTCTCCTTTATGTGTAAACAATGAGATTACTTTTTTTGCGAGCTGAATTGGAAAGGTAGCCGGATGCACTTCTTTATCTCTGATATCTCTTCCTTCATAAGAAACTTGCCACACGCCGAGCTGATTTTTTAGCCATTCCTTTGCCTCTAGACAATTTATATGTTTTGGTTTACATTCACAGGTTCGTTCAAAACCTATGTCTAGAAAACCTTCGCTGTCAAGATATGACAACTTTTCTTTCTCCACGAAAATTCCCCCA
>JAAZON010000316.1 GCA_012797725.1 SAR324 cluster bacterium
TTAATGATGATCGACAGTAAAAAAACTTATTACAAACAGCATTAGAGCTCTTTTAGGCGTTAAAGTGCTGACGTTTACCAAAAACAACCGTGCTGCAATCGACCTTTATTCCTGTTTCTTTGCTCTTGACGGTAGAAACAAATATTCCTGGTTCAAACGCTCTTTCTTTTAAGAGTTCTATTTTTGCTAAATCAGGAATAGCCATGCTTGCAATAATCGAGAAGTTAATTTCAACCTGAACGTCACCAGGCTCTTCGCTTATTATCTTCGTGATCATTCCATATATAGGATAGGTCTGACCGACTTCCACCTCTCCAGAAGTTACTTCTAATCCAAACTTCTCAAAGAAGTTCTCTTTCTTTTCGAGTTGACCTTTTGACTCCATCTTCACACCTATGGATACTACAAAATAGACACTATTTGATCACCTATCGCTTCCAAGGCTTTGTCTGCTTCAGGAAAAGCTAATAGTTTAATGTCAAAAAAGCAAAAATTCTTAATTTTATAAAAACGAAAAATCACTGCTAGGAGCCTCTATTGCTAGCTTAAACTGTTATTATATCAAGTGCTTATCTGGCCAGAGGGTAATTAGCAATTATGCTTCAAGAGGTTGAATAAAAGCCCATTCCCATAAATGACACACAACGGTCGTTTTGCCAGTCGACAGCCTGTTCGTAGGAAAAGAGTTTTGTATTATATTTAATTCCCAAACGTTCATGCAAATCAACGAAAGTATAGAGGCTTGGAAACCCACAGACTTTTCGATTGTCTCTTTTTTCACATATATGGGAGAAAAGCTTAGCCTTGTCTCTTTCCTTTAATGCGTCAATAAGGATACTATCTTGTTCTCGAACTACTCGAAGAGCTTCCTCACTAAGCGGTTCGGGATCCCCGAAATGCGTACCGATATGTGCCAAATCCACACCCGCTATTACGCATATCTTTCGCCCTTCTGTGATCACAAGTTGTATACATTTCACCAATGAAGATATGAATTTCTCATAAATTTCATATTTATCCGGCATTTTCTTTTCTAAGAGCATATGATGGAAACTGGAAACAAGGATCGGAACAATACACGGTTCTTTTTGTATTTTGGTAATGAAAGGAAGTTGCAATTCTAGTGAGTGCTCCCTCTTATGAAGCAACTCATCTGAAAAACTGCGGTCCCACCCATAAAAACCTGCAAGTCGTCGAACAAAATCTTTGTCGCATAATGCTGTCCCGAGAGGTCCTTCAAAGTCTTTCAAAGTCAGATGAAAAAGATTGCTACTATATTGATGAGCAGTACCAAAGAGAATATAAAGTATATTCTCTTTAGGCTGCAAATGCCTGTATGTGAGGCCATAGGTTTTACCACCTCGTTTGTAATCAATATGAGGAGCTATTAAACCTACAAGCTGCGGCTCTAATGTATAATCTTGATCCACCAATGATTCATTCTCTTGGTTAGACTTGACCAGATATTGCTCCAGCTCCTGGTCCAGCTCTGATGCGATGCTAGAATATCCCAATCCAGCTAAGGCTGCCTTCCTCACTCGACTATTAATAAAGTCCTCTTTGACTTTCTGCTCTGCCGCAAAAAAATGTGGACTAGCTAAAAAAAGATTCTCATCGAGGAGTTTTACCAAAGCTTTAACATGCTCTTTTTCAACCCCGAAGTCCTTAAATTTCTCCGAAATTTCCTCGACTGATAAAGTGCCGTCAAAACAAGCAAGCACCGGGCCAACAGCTGGCATCAAAGCTAAGGGCTTTTCAGATATACCAAGGGGACAATTAATTATTAAAACTTGTTGTTGCTCTATTTGTTCCAGACGAATGTCCAGTGGCCATCTTAATCTTGGATATCTAAGAGCATCCGTCATTTACCAATACAAAATCTTGAAAAGATTCTCCCTAATATATCCTCACTAAAGGTCTTTCCCACGATCTCCTCAAGGGCACGAA
>JAAZON010000317.1 GCA_012797725.1 SAR324 cluster bacterium
CCCTATAACATTTCCAATTGCAATGCCATCCTGATTGCTCAAAGTCGAATGAGCACTGATGAAAAGCTCTGGCGAACTAGTGCCAAAGGCAAGAACCAAAATTCCAACCACCAAGGGCGAGACTCCAAACTTTAAAGCGATACTCCCTCCTCCCCTAACAAGAAGACTTGCTCCCCAAAGCAAGGCCGCAACTCCAAGGGAGGCCTTAAAAAATGACGAAATAATAGTTAGAGCCATCTCCAAATGTTAAGACATAAAGTTTCAGTTTTCCACAACTATTGAGACCTTTTTGACCGTTATTGACTAGATTTCCATAGAGCTTTGAAAACATCTGTGCCAGAAAAACAAGCGCCATTTTAGTAAAAACGACGAACCGAGGAAGTCTGCCGAACACATCTTCCTGAGTTCCGCATTTTTTCTGAGATAGCAGTTGTATTTCTGTAATTCATCGGAATGAGGCGATAATTCCCAACTCAGAAAACAAATATGGGTGTCCCGGTGTGTCGTCCCGGTGTGTTGTTGTGTTGTTGCAGCGTGGCGCAGGTATTTTTTCATTGCAAAGAAACTTTTGCTCAAATTCCACGATTTTTCATGTTGTGAATGAATTTGGATACGAAAAGCTGGATGTGTCTACCAAGCTGCAATGGAGTTTTTAGCCTACAGCTCTTTCCTTATCGAGAAGCTTGCAGGGAAAGACTTCGTCTACGTTGACGTCGGACGAAACACGGCAAGCGTGGACGTCTTACGTTAAACGTCTACGTCTTTACGTAATACGTAAAGCGCGTGGTCCCCTGTCGTAATTCGTATTTCGTCCTCCAACTATCTCCCAACACCTATTTGGGTGTCCCAACGCGGAATTTAGGAATAACAGATCCTTAATAGATTAGCGCAAAAAAAGGCACCTAGCTCCTTTCGGCTAGGCATACTAGGAATCCCCCTTGCCTAATATTGAAATAACTTTTGAATGCAAATTTGGTGATGCTGCAACAATGCTTTTAGCTTTGACCGGATCGGCTCCATAATAATCTGTAATTACTCCACCTGCTCCCCGAACAATTGGGATTAAGGCCATAATATCCCAAGGCGACATTATGGGATCCAATGAAATATCGACGAACCCAGAGGCTAGAAGTGCATAGCCATAGCAATTTCCCCAAGTTCTTGCGGACATAACTTGCTTTACAAGCTCGTTGAATCCTCCTGCATCTTGGTAATCACCCACTTTATGTAAATCCCAGGTCACAAGAGTTGCCTCGGAAAGTCCTTTGCACTCTCTCACATGCACTACTTCTTCATTAAGCGTAGTAGTTTCCCCATCTCCAATCATCAACTCTTTGAGAATTGGTTGATTAATCATACCAAGGATTGGCTGGCCATTCTCAAGAAGGGCAACCAAGGTCCCGAAGTCGAATGCTCCACTGATGAAGCTTTTCGTGCCATCTATTGGATCTAGAACCCAAGTAAATTCTGCATCTTCATTCTTTGCCCCAAACTCTTCACCAATAATACCATGTGAGGGAAATTCTTTCTCAATAATCGATCTCAATCTTTCTTCTGTAAGCCTGTCCGCGATTGTAACCGGTGTATTGTCTGCTTTTGCTTCAATTCTCAGATTTTTCTTGAAATACCTTGATATGAGATTGGAACTCTCTGATGCCAAAACTTGCATGAAATGCTTGATATCTCTAAAATCACTTTTTGATAAAGCTGTCATTTTAGACCTTAGCGGGCAAAGCCGAATTTTCTCTCAAATGCCTCTTCCACGGCTTTGGGCACGAAACGCGATATATCACCTTTTAGCTGTGCTACTTGCTTTACAAGACTTGAACTTATAAATGAGTTTTCTTCTGATGCTACCAAAAAACAAGTTTCCACATCTCCGAGATTTCTATTCATCAGCGCTATTTGCGTCTCGTATTCGAAATCACTAATAGCTCTGAGCCCTCGCACAATTATCTTGATGTTTTCATGCCTGGCAAAATCAACCAGCAAGCCCGAGAAACTTTTTACAGTTATTCGGTTCCCATATGAGGCAAATACTTCCTTTATCATTTGCTCTCTTTCTCCCACGGAGAAAAGTGTTTTCTTGTCAAGATTCGAAAGCACAGCTATCGTGACACTATCGAATATCTTAAGACCCCTCTGGATTATGTCGACATGCCCATTTGTAAGAGGATCAAAGGAACCTGGGAAAACAGCTAAATCAACTCGTGTCATTGTATTGTATTTCCTTCTGTTAGACTTTCTAAGAATTTATCCAATTATAACAAACCAGAGCTTTTCAAGATTTCTGTCCGAGCTGCTGAATGGCATTCCTTATCTCATTAGCAACAAGCACTTCGTTTTCTTTCATTAATGACGCCCTAAGGTGTCCTAGTGCTCTGTCATCTCCGATATTGCCTAAGGTTTTGGCAGCTTTCCTTCTTACAGATGCATCATAGTCCTCCAGCAATTTCACAACCTTTCCTGTTGCCCTCGAATCTCGAAGTTCTCCTATAACATCCAGAGCCTTCAAACGAACTAGATACGAGTCGTGTTCCAACAACTTACAAGCAGCTAGGGCGAAATCAGGGATATTTTTTTTAAGTCCTTCCGAAAGCCCTTCAATGATTTCACTTTCTGAAGTTTTCAAATTAAGCATCAGATACAACAATTCGGGCTGATCAAATTCTCCTATTCTCTTTCCAGGTGGGGGTTGTTGCGTTTTAAAATCGATTGACGTGTTATCAGTGGAAAAGTCGTAGAGTACAATATCATCAACAGATACTTTAGGGAGAATTACTTCACTCGGCACTTTTGGCTTAGGACTCCCGTTAAGGAACCAGATAATCAGACATCCTATGGCAACGCAGCTCATGGCAAGGAAAACAATTAATATATTCATATATTGATCCTTCTTGACAGAAAAACCTTCCGGTTCTTCCAGATCCGAAGCATTGTCTTTAAGTTTTCTGATCTGTGAATCAGAGGCAGGTGCTTTCGAATTGCTCCAAGCCCCACCAAATAGGGCATCTCCTGGTGATGCCGGCCATTTTTTAATATCAGAACTTTCCAGATTTGCTTCAAACGGATCCGAGAACACTGAGCTCGTATTCTTAGTATCCGAAGGAACATAGCCCACTGTCGGGCCATTACTTGCTCCGCTGCTTATCGAAAGCGCTTTCCTAAAGGCCCTAATCATCTCAGACCCAGACGGGAACCTATCTTCTTTCTCTAGCGCCAACCCCCGATCAAACTCGGCTTCGAGCGCAAGGGGTAACTCAGGAGCTGCGGCAGTGAGATCGATACGAATCCCTTTTAGGATGTTTTTTAGAACTGTAGTTGTGTCACTACCCTCAAAGGGGCGCTTGCCCGTAAAACATTCAAAAGACAACACTGCCAAACTAAATAAGTCTGAACGATAATCAACGTCCTTATTTAGAATTTGTTCTGGTGACATGTAGCTTGGTGTCCCCATAATCGGTTCATCATCCGTACTCATCCCACCAATATGAGCAACTCCAAAATCAAGAATGAATACATGCCTTGAAGAATCAATGAGTATATTACTGGGTTTGATGTCACGATGAACAATATTGTGAGCATGGGCATAATCAAGTCCCGCTGCTATCTGAGAAATAAGCTGCAATGCATCGCGGGGATTAAGTTTCTCAAGCCTGTTTAAGCGTCGATCCAAAGGCTCCCCTTCCACAAAGTCCATCACGATGTATGGGCTTGCGCTGTCTGTGTTTACTTCAAAGATAGTTATAACATTTGGATGTCTGAGGTTTCCGGCAGATCTCGCTTCAATGCGAAATCTTTCTAATGAAGCCTCCTGGCTGAAAACATGGGAAGCGGTTATTGGTTTTAAGACTTTAATTGCAACTGTCCTTCCGATTTCTGGATCCCGTGCTTTATACACAACACCCATCGCACCCCTTCCAATGCGACCGATAACTGTGTATTTGCCTATAGTCTTGGGATAATCCGTTCCTGCCATTTCAATATCCAGGCTTTCAACTCTAAATAGATCCAAATCCAACCGAGAACTTAATCATAACATACTGCGAAAATCATGTCCTTCACTATCCAAAACCCCACAAAAAGACGTTAAACCACCTCATGGACAATCCGCCAAAATTCCTATCGCATTGAAGCTACGATGAACTGAAGCAATGGCGAAAGCTATGATAAGAATTTTATCGTATTGTCTCGGTTCATTTTCTTAAAACCGAAAATAGTGTGTATCTAAATTAAGTGAAAGATGTCATATGGTTATGAGTGAAGGCGCGAATCGAAATAAAGGTGGAGAGAGCACAACACTCAAAAGAAGTGAAGCTTGCAATGCTCCGTCGTCTCATGCGTGATGAATA
>JAAZON010000318.1 GCA_012797725.1 SAR324 cluster bacterium
CTACCCTTTCCTACTGTCGCTGCTATTAGTGGAGCTTGTCTTGCAGAAGGATTTGAGATTGCCCTTGCATGTTCGTATAGAATACTTAGCAACGATGCCCAAACTTGTGTAGGACTTCCCCATGTTCGTTTGGGAGTTATTCCTGCTTTTGGGACATTGGGCCGTCTTCCAAAACAGCTTGGATTAAAGAGAGCTCTTGAGCTAGTCTTGGAAGGAAGAATTCTTAAACCCGGTGAAGCTGTAGAACTTCAATTGGTACATGAACTTGTGGCGCCTCAAGCGTTGCTTGAGCACGCGGTTAAAATTGCCCTTGGAGCGAAAAAGTTTAAAAGACCTAGAGCTTCCCTGCATGACGGTCTTTTGAATCGTTGGGGATATCTTCGAAAACGACTGGAAGCACAAACTAGTGCAAGGATTAAAGAACATGCAAATGGATGTTTGGAAGCATCTCGGGTTGCCATGGAGAGCATGTTCTCCTCTCATGAAAAGCATGGAGTTTTACACCTTGACAGAGATGCCAAAGAGTTTGGGAGACTAGCACTTGCCAACGAAAGTAAAGCCCTTTTACGCATAGCTCAACTAAAAGATTCCGCAAAAAAATTGGGTTCTATAGCACATAAGGATGTTGAGCATGTAAACGCTGTAGTGCTTGGGGCTGGAAATACTGGGGCTAGTATTGCTGCCGCTCTTGTTGCGAGTGAATGTGGGTTGATACTTAAGGATAACAAAGATTCTCAATTAAAAAGAGCTCTCCACCAAATCAAAAAACATGTTGCCTCTATAGCAGGGCTTAATGAGGCGGAAAAGAGCTTTTTATTGAATCGCATCGAAGCCACCACAAGGGATTCAGCAAATTTTGGGAATACCAATTTTGCAATTGAGGCCGTTCAAGAAGATAAGACAGTAAAAATCATTGCTCTTAATGAACTTTGTGAGTCAATACCTGAAGAATCGATTATAGCAACTAGTACTTCTTCTTTCACTATTTCAAGCTTTACAAGCAGCCTGAAAAGGCCCTCTCGTGTAATTGGCATGCGTTTTTTCTTTCCCGCAGAAACTCATGAATTGGTTGAAATAGTAATGGGTGAACATAGCAGTGACAGAGCAATTGCTATTGCAAGTGCCCTTGCCTGTAAAATGGGCAAATGCCCTGTTATTGTTCACGATAAACCAGGAGCACTAGTTGATAGGATAATGAATCCGTATTTTCGAGAGGCATTTCTGCTTCTGCAAGAAGGGTATTCGATTTCTGATATTGATCACTGCATGCAGCAGTTTGGATTTGTGATGGGTCCTTTTAGACATCTGGATGTAGAAGGCCTTGATACTGCAGCATTATGGATGGATGCAATTGACATTGATGAAGGAACTCAAGCCAGTAACCTTAATTATCCCAAACAACTGACGGCTCTTGGACGTAAAGGCTTAAAATCTGGACATGGTTTTTATGAATATGGTCGTTTGGGTTTGAGACCGTCAAGTGACATTCGAGAGGCACTCCACCTAGACGGTGCCGAGCATCCGATTGGCAAAGAACAAAAAACAATCACTGAGCGCTTGCTTTTGTCTCTGTTAAATCAGGCGCTAAA
>JAAZON010000319.1 GCA_012797725.1 SAR324 cluster bacterium
CGCTACGGCGATATGAATCTTTAGCTTGCTGGTATTCTTCCCTTGTTTTTAGAGTCGCAGGATATTTCTTGGCGAGTTTTTCAGTTTTCTGGTAGAAGTTACTGGAGAAATCGAAACCGCTCTTATTGATGAAACGAAGAAGATAAAAGAAAACATCTACCAATTCGTAAGCTATTTCTTTCTTTTTATTAGCTTTTGTTTGCCATGCGCCGTCTGATGACCACTGATAGTGTTCTGCGAGTTCACCTAATTCGATAAAGGCAGAAAGAAGAAGTTGCTTAGGATCATTGTTGACCCAGTTGCGTTCTGTGGAAAAGTGTTCTACCGCGTCCCGAAGATCCTGGAGAGTAGTGTCATTATCTGTCTTGGAAGATTTTTTGGCCATGCTGGGGTCAGTATACACCCAAAGAAAAGGCGAATTCTAGTCGGAAAGGAGTTTTTCTTCAGGGACAGGAAGGGAAGAAGTTGAGTCTATTTTAGTCTGAAGTTTGTGAAAGTCAGAGCTAATAGCAGTCATGTTGGAATTGGCGTTGGTAATGTGTTTTTGAAGGACAGATAGTTTGTCTGCGAACTCGTGAGAGGTTTTTTGGATGTCTCTTAGACTTTTGAGAATTAACTGGGCTTCTTGAGCAATGCGCTGACCTTCAAAAGAAACTAGAATAGTGCGCAAGAAGGCGTAGAACGTGGATGGAGATACAGGTAAGACCCTCTTGGCTTGAGAATAGTCCTGGATCTCGGGAGATGTGGCGGCAATGTCATAGTAAATGGTTTCAGACGGAATATACATGAGGGCAAAGTCCAGCGTTCCCTCTTCGGTACGAATGTATTTAGTGGAAATGGCACGAATGTGTTTTTTGACATCATTGATGAACTGGCGGTGGTATTGATCGCGCTCCTTTGAGGAGTCAGATTGGTTCATTTTGGTAAAGTTCTCCATAGGAAATTTGCTGTCAATGGGTATTATGCCTGATTGAGTCTTGATGGCTGCATCAACTATGTCTCCAGACTGAAAACGATGTTGAAGAGAGAAAGCTTGTTTGGGAAGGATTTGACTGAGAAGATCTTTTAGGACTGTTTCTCCAAGATTGCCACGTAGTTTGGGTGAGTTGAGAAAATCTTGAAGGTCTTGCATTGATCGTCCAATTTCTGAAAACTTACCAGTTTCGTTTTTTAGCTCACTAATCACTTTGGCTGCATTATCAAGACGCTGGTGAAGCTGTTGATAGCTTTGCTGCAGAGTATTAGTTACGTTTTGATTGGAGGTGTTTAGTGTTTGAGTAAGTGATTGTTGAAGTTGGTTAAGATCACCCTGAGTTGTTTTTAGCCATTCTATAAGGGTGTCGTCGTCCCTGCTTTGAAATATTTGTTGAAGTTGGCGGCGAATTAGGAGGTAGAGAGCCACAAAACCAAGGAAGATGAGAGTT
The DNA here is from genome assembly GCA_012797725.1 of SAR324 cluster bacterium. The sequence continues at coordinate 1,425 of JAAZON010000319.1, forward strand.
AGGGTTAGTGAAAGCTGGTCTGACATGAGATCAATTATCGCACACGGGAGATGGTGGTGGAGAGTTAAAGTAGAATAGTGATGTGAGCAAGCCAGAGAAAAGGGTCGGGAATTATTGGATGACAGCGATCGTAACACTAGCTTGGTGGTTTATTTTAGGCGGAATGATTTTATGGGTAGATCCTGAGGTGGTGGCAGATTATCCGTTACCGGGAAGTTATGGATTGTTTTTTCTTTTTTTATTTTTAGGTGTTTGGTTTTTAGCAAGTTTAGTTTTGTCAAACAGTAGA
>JAAZON010000320.1 GCA_012797725.1 SAR324 cluster bacterium
AGAATTATCAAATGCTTTTGTGGAAATTGTTGGGAAATTGCACTTATCAGAAGATAAAGAGCTCTTAAAATTTTCCACATCTTCTCTTGAAAAACAGTTATGGCAAGTCCCTTTTCAAAGACCCGTTGGTGGTATTGTGAGAAATGGCTTTGGCACTACTCAGCGGTTTTTACTCGAAGGGACTGAGGCAGGAACTTACCAGCATACAGGGATGGATTTAGCTGCTACTTTGAGGAATTCTGTTTTTTCAGCAAATGATGGGTATGTAAAATATGCTGGATATTTTGGAACCTATGGCAATACAGTAATAATTGATCATGGTTTTGGACTCTTGTCATTCTATGGGCATCTATCTTCTATATCTGTTAAGGTTGATACTATGGTGCAAAAGGGTGTGGAGCTTGGCCGAACTGGTTCTAGCGGGCTGGCGGAAGGGGATCATTTGCACTTTGAGATGCGCCTTCAAGGAGTCCCTGTTGATCCAATTGAGTGGTTTGATACACGCTGGATTAATGATCATATAATAGCAAAGAGGCATCAGATGTTAGGCCAAGCATCAGCGCAGCCTGAAGAAGAGATTGAGTGAGACTACAAGGAAGGAAGGATCAACAGGGGAAATGCTGGCTTCCTTTATTCCCGCTTTCTGCAATCTGCTTAACCGCTAACGGCTGTCTGAGTCCGCCCTACCGCTTCCGAAAACAGCTTTTCTGATTCCGCTAACTGAAATGTGCAACATTAATTAGGATCAGGAAGCCATTTTGGTGTCCAAATGACAAACCGAGAAAAGACCTAATGTTTCTCTTTCTTGCTTTTAGCAATTTTCTTGCGGCGGATAAGTTCTTCTTTATAGGATTTTTGAGTTTCCTCAAGTTCTTTGAAGATCCATGTGTAAACACCTCTTCTTTCAAAGTAACTGTGGAAGTCTGCCTTTGAGAGAGAACTGATACTAGGGTTGTCTGTCTCTATCGTCAAAGAACGGGGGCTTTTTGGATCGAGGCCTCCAACCATTACGAGTTCATCTCCTTCAATCATGCCTCTCATCTTGATAAGTCTGATCAGCACTTCCTTGCACTCGATTAATTCTTTTAGCACAGAATCAGATATAGATTTTCCAAAAGGAACACTGGGCTTTGGAGCGATAATCTGCCATCGAAGAAAGCTGTGCATCCGATCGAGCCAACTCGCTTCGAAGTCGTCAACTGCTTCTTCTGTTCCTTTGTCTGCCAATAGCTCTTCGCTATTATCAAACTCTTGGGTCTTGTCTTCTTTGGTCATTGTAATAAATATAGCATTCCCTATTAATTGGGGTATCGGCAAGATTTGAGTATTTCTTAATCTTCTTCTTGGAAAGGTGCAGTTAGTGAATATGAAAAAAGCTCATAAAAACAGCGGTTATAAATCTAAAATCTGGTAGGAATAAGAAATTCTCGGCGAGTAAAAGCTTAGGTTTTCAAATATATTGCCCTAATATAGGATCTTAAAATAAAACTTTAACCTAACTTCGCCATTTCGAATGCTGTGAACCGTTCTACAAAGAGTTAAGAAGGCAACAATTTATGAATTTACAAAAGTGTTTGAAAGAAGGGATAGGGGAAAAAATATTTATCTTCTTTTTATGCTACGCAGTTAATCTTGTGCCTTTGTCTATTGTCAGTGCGCAGTCTGCTTCAGAGGCACTTTCTTTGCTAAGACAAAACGTTCGTGAGAGAACGCTCTCGAATGGAATGCGAGTATTGATGTATAGACGAGGAATTGCCCCGGTATTTTCAGCTATACTCGGCGTTCGAGTCGGAAGTTCGGACGAAGTTCCTGGTCAAACAGGGATCTCTCATCTCTTTGAACACATGGCTTTTAAAGGGACGCGCAGCATAGGAAGCAAGGATTACGAGAAAGAGAAGCTTTTGTTGGATGAGCTTGAAAAAATCGCATCACGCACTGATGGTGGAAAAAATTTAAGTGAAGAGATGCTCCAGAGGTGGAGGACGATTCACGCTCAATTATCAGAACTTTGGATCCCTCAAGCTTTTTCTCGGCTTTTCGAAGAAAGAGGCGCGGTGGGATTAAATGCGTCAACGGGCCCTGAGCTTACCCAGTACTATGTG
>JAAZON010000321.1 GCA_012797725.1 SAR324 cluster bacterium
CCAAAAGCAGATGTCTCATTTGAAGCCCCCATTGCAAATTCATCCAGATTTGTTTTCCCAAGGATATGAGCTCCAGCTTCTTTAAGCTTTGTCACAACAGTTGCATCATATGGTGCAATAAAATCAGACAGGATTTTGCTTGCAGCCGTCGTGCGAAGTCCTTTAGTCAAGATCAGATCCTTGACTGCAATGGGGATGCCTAAAAGCGGCTTCTCTACTCCTTTTGCTCTTTGTGTGTCTGCAAGGTCTGCATCTTTAAGCGCTTCTTCTTCTGCTACGCTGATAAAGGAATTTAATTCTTTATGCTTATTAATCCTATCGATATAGGATTGTGTAAGCTCGCGGGAAGAAAACTTTTTCTCCTTTAACCCTTGCAACAAGTCATCTAGTCCAAGTGTCGTGATATCTGTCATATTAAGCTTTACCTAGTTACCTGTTAGTTTTCGCCGCTTTCTTGATCAATGATGATCGGAACTCTGATAAAGTTAGCCGATGTATCAGGAGCTATTTCCTTGATAATATTTGCATCAAACGACGCTTGCCCCTCATCCTCACGAAATACATTAGTCACACCATGCACATGACTCATAGCCGCCACCGTATCAGTATCGTAGGCTTGGAGCTTTTGGACAAAGTCTATGATTTCGTTAAATTTCTCTGATAGACGTTCAATCTCTTCCGGCTTTACTGAAAGCCGAGACAAACGCGCAAGTTTTATGAAGTCTTCTTCAGAAATAATTTTTTTTGTCATAAAAAGACTTACTTTTAAAATCTTAATTGTATCCAATTGCCCTTTGATTGAAACACAAGAAAGAATTAGACTCAAAAGTTGGTTTGGCTCTTCTCTTTGATGCTAGTCCGAGACACGCAATTCAAGCTAAGAACTTTCCTCACAAGCAAAGCACAAAAAATTAACTTTTTTTACCCACATTATCACAATAAATTCAGCATGTTAGTACTAATATCAACAGATTGAGAATTTAAGTAACGCTGTTTTATTTAAACCCTTTATGTTAAACTTTTGCTGCTTCTAAGCCAAAAAAGAAATGAGATTTGTTAAAAAATGACTGCAGAAGATAAGGGGCTTAACCTAGATAGCTATCACATGCTTCAAGGCTTTATGCTTGTGTTAAATCATAAGCTTCGCAGCCCTCTTTCTATAATTCAAAATGATCTAAGCTTTCTTGAGACCACACTGAACAATAACGAGTGCAAACGCAGTTTAGATAAATGTTCTCTCATATCAAGTATTTTAAAGGAAGCTTGCCCATCGAGCGTTGATTCAAAGTCGATATCTCAAATTGATCTTAAGACCTTCCTTAAATCAATTTTTAATGCTCACCCTTTTATCTCAGTTAAAGATAAAGATAATTTTCCCTGTTTCGTTTCAACATATACCGAATTGCTGAAGCTTGCTTTTTTACAACTTGCTTCCGTACTGAAACGTATTATGCCAGAAAATATTCCTTGTATATTTGAAATCGAGCGGGTAGATAATCACGAGCCACTCGTAAAGCTTTCAATTAAAGCTCCTCTTCGATCTGAAAGCGAAATTGAAGCATCTTTTGCATCATCATTAACAGATTTTTTCTGCATTAAAGCCGGCTGTGATTTCATCGAAATTCCCCTTTGTGATTGCATCTTCTGGGCTAACGGCTTCAAAGAGGAGCTTAATCTAAAGAAAGATGCTGAACTTGGTATTGAGATCATTTTATCGAGATATCTATAGCGATGAAACTACACCCAAATATACTTTTCGTGGATGATGATGAAGAAAGTCTGCTAAGTCTGATACGAACCTTGAAGGCCTTGGGCCTTGAATGCCATCTCCATGCTGCCTTCACAAAAGAAAGCGCCCTAAAACTATTCCAGGAAAGCGAGCCTTCTGTTGTCGTTTTGGACCTGCACCTCGACAAAACAAGCGGTGTTGAAAGCGGCTTTGCTCTCCTTCGCCAATTCTTGGATCTTTCCAAAGCTTGCAGAATAATAGTTCTTACCGGTCATGCTTCTGTTGAACATGGAGTTAGGGCTCTTGCCCTAGGAGCCGCCAATTTCATTGAAAAGCCAGCAAATGCCCAGCATCTAGCAGCTTTAATCCGAGATGGGATTGCACAGTCTGCGCTTAGAAATGAGCTTGAAACGTACAGAAAAAAGTCCCTGGAGGGGTCTTCCTTCGGAATTGTCGGTGTTAGTGAGGCTACAAGACAACTAATGGAAGAAATTGCATATGCATCACAAAGCAATTTGCCTCTATTAATTACTGGGGAGACAGGAACGGGAAAGGGGCTTTGCGCATTTAGCGTTCATTCTTTAAGCAAACGGAGCAAAGAGAATTTTGTTAGATATCAGCCCACTTTCCTTACACCAGATCTTGTTAATAGCGAGTTGTTCGGCCACATAAAAGGAGCGTTTACTGGGGCGACGGAAACACGAAGAGGCCTAATAACAGATGCTTGTAGGGGTACACTTTTCCTGGACGAAATTGATGAGCTACCAATTGAAACTCAAGTCAGCCTTCTTGGGGTCTTGCAGGACAAAAAGTTTCGTCCAGTCGGTTCAAACCAGGAACAGGAAACTGAGTTTAGGTTGATCACTGCCTCTAATCAGAACCTGGCAGAATGCGTTGAGGCTGGAAAACTAAGGAGGGATTTATATCATCGCATTGCGCATCTCCACATTAACATAAGTCCTCTCAGAACACGGAAAGACGATATTCCCCCCTTGGTCTCTCACATTCTTTCACAGCTATTTAGCAAAGAAGAGCTGAATGTTGTACAAGTTAGCGACGATGCAATGA
>JAAZON010000322.1 GCA_012797725.1 SAR324 cluster bacterium
GGCCAAAGACGTTTCATGTTTCTTAGGTATCGGAGTATCAGCGGAGTTTTCCTCTATCGCACCTTGCGGAACAAGGCTTCTTTGTTTTGAGGCAGTTGTCTCGCTTACTGTTATAGGAATAGGATCGCCCTGTAGAAGCTTATATTCTTTTTTGTTTGGATCGAAAAAAGCGAAGATTGGCACCGGGAGTTCTTTAATCTCAGGATCTTGTGGTATAAGTACTTGCTCAAAAACCTTTTCTCCATGGAAGCCTCGGTTATCTAATGGTTTGAATTTTACAGCTGGGCTATATATCTTCCATCTTTCGTATTTTGTAAGTGAGTATTTGACCACTCTGTCAAAATTCCCAACTCCAGCTATCTTTACGTTTAGGGTTAATGGATCTCCGACTTCAACATTACGGGTATTCGAGTAGATCTTCATTGAGAAGTCTCCCACCGCACCGTCAAATATTTCAGGTCTCCCATCTTGGGGCAGAGCCTCAACTGACAAGTTTTGTTCCGGGCTTTTCAGATTGACTGATTTTTCTCGTACTGAGCCGAAAAAATTGTCGAGAATGTCTTCATTGAAGTTGAAGAGATCATTGTCAAAGAAGGGATTATTGAACATAGAATTATTTGGCAGCCTTGGTCTTTCCCTTAAGAGCATAGTCGCTTTCAACTGTGCTATCAGCGGAAGTTTCCCTTCCTTTACCGCAGAGAGTAGAGAATTCCAACTCAATACAGTGTAGCTTCTTGCAGAAAACACTTCATGTGTTTCTCGAGGCTCTTCTTTGCTATCTTGCAAGGTGAAAAAGCCACCTGTTAATGTGGGGGTTCCATTTAATGAAACTCTTAAAGCCTCAGCAAAGTAAGCTCTTATTTCGACCGGGACAGACTCTCCCACATAAAGGGTTGTTTTTGGAATGATTATCCTAAGGAAGGCCGAAGAATTTTCTCTCTCCGGATCTGGGAATGGGGTTGTTTGTCCCAAGGTTCCTAAAGCTTGACTTCCAGAATTGCTGTTTCCCAGCCCCGAATTTGAAAGATCTTTAACTTCAAGCCTAAGAGCCTCGCTTTCGATGATTTTTCCACCAGATTCCAGTTGGATAGGAGGAATGGTATAATTGCCCGCTTTTTCTGGTGTTAACATGTAAATAAAAGTAATGGTGCTAGAAAACTTTCCGTTGATGTATTGCATCTGGGTGTTTTGTCCCCTGGATATGAATTGGAGGCCCTCAACGCTTGGGAGTATGGGACGCGAAGCATCGGTGGCTCCATTCACGGTGACACTTAGCTGAGTGCTTTCTCCAAGTTCGATTTGGGCATCCTTCAATGTGGCGCTCAAGGTAATATCTGCAAGAGCCACATTGTTGATGACTATAGGGACAACGAGACTATAAAAATATAGCCTAAATAATAATGACATTATGAACTGAAATGGTTTTAAAATATGGTGTTTCATAACTGTTTACCAATTCCTTTCTACAATGTCTTCCTCAGTATTCTGCAATTCTTTAGGTTGAATAAGATTCTTCTTTTCTTCATTTCTAAGAGCCTGCAATAAGGCTTCTGCCTCTTCTTTGCTCATCTCATTTTCGTCGGCCCGATAACGTTCCATTGAAGAAGAAGTCCCAAGCGTAGGGATAGGAGATGGTTCTGAAACTTTAGTATTTTGCTCTCTAAGCTCTGACCTGCTGCTTTCCGATGTTTTGTCTTTAGAATTTTCATCATTTTTTGAAGCTTGATCTTGATTTTTTTCATGCTGTGGTGCTTCTTTGTTTTGCCTATCCTGGGACTGCTTTTGTTGGTCATTTGACTCTTCTTGATTTTGATCGGCTCCTTTCTTTTCATTCTCCTGCTCTTGCTGGGCAAGAAGTTCTTTTAATTTCCTTTCAACAAGATCATGGTTGAATTTAGCATCTTCATTTTTGTTATTAAGTTTCAATGTTTTTTGATAATTAGCTAAAGCCTCGTTCCAACTAGTTATGGTTTTTTGTTTGTCGTTTCCAAGGTACTTTTCTCCTTTGCGATAAAGAGCATTACCCGAATTATAGTAAGCTCGCTCCTGTAGCTGTAGATCGGAGTCTTCTAGGGCTTTGCGAAGTTCTTCTTCTGCTTCTTCATATTTACCTTCCTTGTAAAGGGAAGTTCCAAAATTATAATGAAGAGCTGGGTTTTTCGGATCTTCATCAAGCAGTTTTTGAAGGGCTTTGGAAGCTTCCGCGTAAAGTCCTTGGCTATAGAGCTCTTCAGGAGATTTTGAACAAGCAGTTAATGATATAAGAATAGAGCACCAAAAGAGAGCTTTTAATAGCCCAGATTGCTTTTTGGTTTCTGCTCCAAAGATCTTGGGGAAGAATCTCGTTAACACAAATGAATGCGCATGTTTTGAAGGTCGTTCTTTTATTCCATATTCTGCCATCAATAATACTAAAGCAGCCAGCAGACACCATTCAAAGCGTTCGATGGGAATTTGTTTCATGCGTTGACTAAGTTCCTGTTTGGGGAGCAGCCTTAATTTCTCAGAATAGACCCTTTCAAGGCCTTCACCAGTTTGTTCTAGTGGGAAATAGGCTCCCTTTGAAATTCTCGCTATTTCAGTAAGAGTTTCTTCATCAAGCCGGCTCTTAACTGGATTTCCATCTTGATTCTTCAAAAAACTGCTACCACCAGCTTGGTTTTTCAAGGGGATCAGCTCTCCTTCATGGCTGCCAACTCCAATAGTAAATATCTTCAAGTTGACATCTGCTGCTGCTTTTGCGGCTCGTAAAGAGGCACCCTCAAGGTCTTCTCCGTCACTAATTAAAACTAGAATCTTCTGATTTGGGCTATTCTTTAAAGCCAAAATCGCTTCATCAATCGCTGATGCTACATTCGTGCCTGGCTTGGGAATCAAATTGGTGTCAATTGTATGAAGTGCTTCAAGAAAGGCATTGTAGTCAAGAGTTAGAGGTAACATCAGAAAAGCCGTACCGGAAAAGGCTATTAGTCCAACACGATCACCCTCAAGTTTCGAGATAAAATCAATTAATGCAAGTTTGGATCTTTCCAATCGGTTGGGATTTACATCGGTTGCAAGCATGCTCTTTGAAGTGTCTAGAGCAAAAAGTATATCAATTCCTTTCCTCGTAATTTCTTGCCATTGAAATCCCTTTTGAGGTCTTGCCATTGCTGAGAAGATGAAAACAACTGCAGAAATTAGAAGCACAGATTTCAAAATTCTTCTATACCTAGAGTACCCCTGTAAGAGTTCTGGAATTAGTCTGTGATTTGCAAAAGTTTCTAAGGCTTGATAGTTACGTTTCTTGAGTTTTGCAAAAAACAAAGTTGCCCCCACTACGACAAAGAGTCCAATGAGTAGGTACCAGGGATATGCAAATGTGAGGCTTGAATTATCCATCTTCTTCTTGTGCCTTAGGGAACTTGCCTGTACCATGCATGAGTTAAAAGTTGCTCTGCAGCAAGAAGCGCGAGAGTGAGCCATGAAAGAACAGTGAAAAGCTCTTTTGAGCTACTAAACTGTTTCATCTTTCGAGTGGTTTTTTCAAGTTTATTTATCTCTTGGTAAATGCTCGCTAGAGATTTAGTATCAGTAGCTCTATAGAAAAGCCCTCCTGTCTTCTCGGATATTTGTTTTAATGTAACTTCATCAATATCAACGTTTGCCCTCATAAGACGTTTCCTTCCAAATTCATCCACTGTCGGTATTGGTACTTCTCCTTTCGTTCCAGCACCCACAGTGTATACTTTGATTCCAAGAGCTTTGGCGGCTTCGGCCGCGGTAAGAGGAGCGACTTTTCCAGAATTATTCATTCCATCAGTCAGCAGTATCACTAGTTTAGATTTAGACTCTTGGCTCTGAAGGCGATCGGAGGCCGTGGCGAGAGCTGATCCTATGGCGGTGCCATCTTCAATGCTTCCGACTTTCAAACTATCCAAACGGTTCAAAAGCCAGTCGTGATCTAAAGTCAAAGGGCTTGCCACATAGGGTCTAGCGGCAAATGCAACAATGCCGATACGATCATTGGGTCGGGCTCTTATAAAGTCTCTTGTTACAGATTTTACGACATCGAGTCTATTGCTTCGTTTACCATCAAGCTCAAAGTCCAATGCTTCCATAGATCCCGAAACGTCAAGAACCAGCATTACATCAACTCCGCTAGCCTCGATCTCAGTGAAACCCTGTACATATTGAGGGCGAGCTAGAGCAATTATCAGAAAAATCAAAGAGAGGAAACGAAGCGCTTTCTTCAGCTGTCCCAATGAAGTCCGTTTCGCGACCCCAAGATTTTTCAACATATCGACGCCTGGAAATTTTAGGCTTGAAGCGCTGCCTTCCTTTCCTCCAATGAAGGCTAGAGGCAGAAGGAGTATGAGCAGAGATAGAAGCTCTGGATGAGCAAAGCGGATCATGTCATTTCCTCCTTCAAAACCTCCTTGGGCTTTGATGCCTCTACGAATTGCCATGCAGAATCATATAAATCTGAAAGTTCAGGAAAACTGAGTTTAGCCCTTGCAAATTTGGCTATGTCACAATGAAGAAGAAAGTTTTTAAGCAAATTGCTATAAGCGTTAAGTTCAGACTCTTTTCCCCTTGACATACGTTCCAAAAATTCTTCTGTCGTTTCGGAAGTGGCAGAAATGGAATATCTTGCTTCAATGTAGCAACGCAGAATTGTTGAGAGCCTGAAAGCAAAGTCCCGGGATTGCTCAGTGCTCATCAAAGACTTAGCCTCTCTCAATGCCTCGAAAGCGAGTTCCTCCGCGCTTTTTTGAGGCATTGTTTTTTTAAATTTCCGGGATTTCAAGTACTGAAATATCAGAATTGAAAACAAAACTATAAAAAACACAATCATGCAGTAGCGCAATATCTCAAACCAGCTCGAGATAGGAACCAGTCCATGAATATCTCTAATGTCTTCCATCTTCTTATCTTCTCCTCTCTCGAAGTTGGAAGAAACGCAGCAATTCGCCTATGTAAGGCTTATGGGTCCATAAGTCGAGCAAGTCGACGCCACTAGCTTGTATCACTTGCTTAAGTTCATCGTGCAGAGACTGTGTGTAATCTGAATAAGCCTTTCTGATTGATGGGTTCCGCGTATCGATTTCCAGTTGCTTTTCAGACTCCAAATCTTCAAGAAGCATAAGTCCCGCATCTATTAATTCAAATTCTCTAGGGTCTTTTATGCAAACCGCAATTAAATCATTGCGTTTATTCGTAACTTGTAATTTCTTTTTAAGAATCGCCAAGCTCTCTGCAAAGGGTTCGTTCAGACAATAATCCGAAATTAAAAAATTAATTGCTTTTTTTGGAATAACACGATTGGCAAAATCGAGGGCCTTGGGTATGTCGGTGCCTGTTCTAAGAGGCTTATAGAAAAGAATTTCTCTTATTACTCGAAGAACGTGGGAGCGCCCCTTTTTCGGGGGAATGTATAACTCAACTTCATCTGTGAATAACAGTAGTCCAACACGATCTTGATTTCGGATTGCCGAAAAAGCCAGCACACTTCCGATTTCCGCAGCAATTTCTCGTTTAGTCTGTAAAGCAGACCCGAAGAGTCCCGAAGCAGAGATGTCTATTATTAGAAGTATAGTTAACTCACGTTCTTCTGTGAATTTCTTAATGAATGGTTTGCCTTCTCTAGCAGTGACGTTCCAGTCAATAGTCCTGACATCATCCCCAGGAACATATTCTCTGACTTCGTCAAAATTAATACCCCTTCCTTTGAAAATCGAATGATAATGTCCGGAAAGCGCCTCATCCACCAGCCGATTGGTGCGAATCTCAATCTGCCGAACCTTTTTGAGGATACTTCCGGTAATATTCGTTTCAGTGGGTGAATCCATAAATAAATGCCTCTCAAGGAACAGGTATGGTGTCGAGGACTTTTTGAACAACATCATCACTACTAATGCCCTCGGCTTCTGCTTCATAGCTAATAGCGACTCGGTGCCGCATCACATCAAGAGCGATTGATTTCACATCATGCGGGGTGACATAGCCTCGACCATTTAAGAAAGCAAGGGCTTTACTTGCTGCAACAATCCCTAACGTGGCACGAGGTGACGCACCAAGCTTTATATAGGGCTTCAAGTCAAGTTTGAAGTCATCCGGATTCCTTGTGGCATAAACTAGAGAGACAATGTAGTCTTTGATTTTATCATCCATATAAATAGTGTTAACAACTTGTCTCGCGGTAAGAATCTGTTCCTTCTGAACTACTGGTCTGACCAGGGGTTTTGCATCGAGACTTCCGGCGACATCTATTATAACTCGTTCCTCTGCTATGGATGGGAAATGAATGAGGACTTTAAGCAAAAACCTATCGACCTGAGCTTCTGGCAAAGGATAGGTTCCTTCTTGTTCAATTGGGTTTTGTGTAGCCATAACAAGAAAAGGATCGGGAAGAGAGAAAGTCTCTTTTCCTATAGTTACCTGACGTTCTTGCATTGCCTCAAGAAGGGCACTCTGAACCTTGGCTGGAGCTCTGTTTATTTCATCCGCAAGAATAAGATTTGCAAAGACCGGCCCTTGTTTAACCATAAACGAGGCCTCATTTGGTTTATACACTTCCGTACCCACTACATCTGCAGGAAGCATGTCAGGGGTAAACTGTATTCGTTTAAAGGATGCGTCGATGGCGGAAGCAAGAGTTTTTAGGGCGAGTGTTTTTGCAAGTCCCGGAACTCCCTCAAGCAAAAGATGCCCATTCGCAAGGAGCGACACTAGCAGTCTTTCTATAAGCTGTTTTTGGCCAACTATCACTCTGCTAATCTCTGTTCTAAGAGGTTGTACCCACTGAGAAGCCTGGTGAACGGAATCGTTAATGATTTGAATGCTTGTATACTGAGAGAATGTGTCTGGCATAAGAAGAATTACCTCTAAATTAAACTTTTGTAGGCACTAAGGAGATTAGTCCATATCTTAAATTCCGGGGAGAGGAGAGAGGCTTTCTGTCTTACAAAGAGCTTACTTGATGATTACATCTTTGTAATGTTCGGTCATCTGAGTTCATCATTAGGACAGCTAAAGGGAGTTTTGGGTTTCTGAATGCAATAATCGGTTTCTAAATTTCTTCATTGTACTTTTTATAGCTTATGTGTTCCAAAATGTGAAGGGCTCTCTGGCGAAGAGTGCGTAGTTTTCGGGCACTAGGTTGCTTCATTGAA
>JAAZON010000323.1 GCA_012797725.1 SAR324 cluster bacterium
GCAGCGGAGTTCGCAGCTCCTTGCACATGCTCGAAGTAGCATACTAATGAGTATTTCTGGATGAGTCCTATCAAAATATCATGAGGGAGCGCGGAAAGGACTGACTGTGATTTTCCCAATTCTCTACAATAATTCAGAATCTCATGCACACCTTCATGCAGCTTGCATTCGTCAATTCGAAGCTCATAATCATCGTGAAATTTTTGAGACATCAATTCGAAATCATGCCTGTTAATATCAAAACCTATTCGCTCATAAAACTTATAAACAGGATGCCCAAATACTTCTCTATACTTTTCTGGACTGATAAGTGGCAATGAATGTTCATTTAATTCTGAATTGACCAGATCGACTGTTAGATCAAAATCATCAAGAAGTGTTCCGTTAAAATCCCACACAATATGGCGAAAGTTTTCTATAATCACTCAAATTCATCCAACAAAGCTGAGAAAATGGAGAAGCTCGGGGACATGTCCATGTGTTGTATTAAGATAACGCTCTTTAACATGCTTGGTAATTGGACCCACTTTTCCATCTCCAAATACATGGTCATTAATAGATCTTATAGGGGTCACTTCTGCAGCAGTACCTGCAAAAAACGCTTCGTCAGACTCAAATGCTTCTTCAGGACTAATGTCACATTCTTCCACTTTAATACCGTCCATGCCTGCAATTTTAATTACCGTATCTCTTGTAAATCCTCTCAGTATAGAACCAATCTTTGGAGTCTTTAGAACTCCATCCTTGACTAGAAAAATGTTCTCTCCTGGGCCTTCTGCAACATATCCCTGATAATCTAAAAACAAGGCCTCATGATAATTTGTTCCCCGAAGTTCAAGACAAGCAAGGATACTGTTTACATAATGTCCAGACACTTTTGCCTCAGAAACGATCGACTTAGGATGTAGTCTCATAAACTGGCTAATCTTTACATCCACAAGTTCATGCGGAAGGTACGCTCCCCATGGCCAACATGCAATTCCTATATCTCCCTCAAGACCCTGAGGATTAACACCCATCGAACCGTAGCCAAAATATGCAAGCGGACGTAAGTACCCTTCTTTCATACCATTGCGCTTAACAAGTTCAATAGCTGTACGCTCAATGGTGGCTAGATCAAAGCGTGAGGGCATTTTTAAAACACTCATTGAATAGAAGAAGCGCTCCATATGATCATGAAGTCTGAATATTGCAGGCCCTTTATCTGTCTTATAACATCGGATACCTTCAAAAACTGCGCTTCCATAGTGTAGTGCATGAGTAACAAAATGAAGCTTGGCATCACCCCATTTCACCCACTCGCCGTTCAACCATATCCACTCAGTTTCTTGCATTACAATCTCCTTCTTTTAACTTTTGATCCATAATAACAAAACCCCTAAATACGTTTCAATAACTCATCCGTAAACTCCCGAGTCCCGACAAGTCTCTGGCCTTCTTGATAGATATCCTTAGTCCTAAACCTCGCTTGTAGAGTTTGTTCCACCGCATTCTCGATTGTTAAAGCTTCCCTTTTTAAATTGAAAGAATATCGAAGCATAAGGGCGGCTGACAAAATCTGGGCTATAGGATTGGCGATACCTTTGCCTGCTAGATCAGGAGCAGAACCCCCACTCGGCTCATAAAGCCCAAATCCATTCTTGTTAAAACTTGCTGAAGGTGTCAGACCTAGAGAACCAGGAAGCACTGCAGCCTCGTCAGATAAAATATCGCCAAACAAATTTGAAGTTACAATCACATCAAATTGTGACGGATTTCGAATCAACTGCATTGCGCAATTGTCAACCAACATATTCTCTAAGAGAACATTTGGATATTCTTGTGAAACTTCACATATTACAGCCCTCCATAGTCTAGAGGTTTCAAGTACATTTGCCTTGTCCACTGAAGTCACTTTTTTTGAACGTTCGGCGGCTGCTTTAAATGCTGTATGAGCAATTGCAGTTATTTGATCTTCGTCATATAGGGCTACATCCTTGGCCGCACGTCGGCCATTGGTTTCATATACCAGATGATCTCCAAAGTAGATATCGCCTGAAAGTTCCCTAACTATAAGCAAATCAACACCAGCTTCAATTAACTCCGCCTTCAGCGGACAGATTCCTCTCAGTTCTGGGTACACTCGAGCTGGCCGGAGATTAACATTAAACGCAAAGCTTTTTCGCAGTCCCAATAATGAATTTCGTTCGCAATCTTTCCATTTAGGAGATTCAGATTCTTCAACAGGTCCCCCAACCGAACCAAACAAAATTGCATCACATTCTTCACAAAGCTTCTGAGTCTCTTCTGGAAAATGTTTATTGAGAATCTCAAATGCCGCGCCTCCTATTAAGGCCTCATTAAATTGAAATTTATGGTTATATTTTTTCCCAATAAACTCAAGTACCCTAAGAGCTTCGTTCATCACCTCTGGCCCAATACCATCTCCTGACAAGACAGCAATCTTAGCTTCCATTTAGAAAACTCCTTCTCTCCACAGATGCCCAATAAGTCTTAAGTTTTTCCTTCTCAGACAAAATATAATCGAGCTCATCTACACCTTCCATGAAGCAATATTTTCTAAACGCATCTACCTCAAAAGAGTAAGAACTTACTTTTGGAAGTTGCACTATTTGTGATGGAAGATCCACTATTAACTCCAAATTTTCCTCAGAAACCTTCTCTATTATCTCTAGAAGATCCTTCTTGGGAAGAGAAATAAGAAAAAGACCATTCTTCGCACTGTTGCTATAAAAGATATCAGCAAACGATCCAGCAATTACAACCTTTATTCCACCGGCCAATAATGCCCATACAGCGTGTTCAC
>JAAZON010000324.1 GCA_012797725.1 SAR324 cluster bacterium
CGGGCAATGCACTAGGAGCCTCTACGCTCTGATCCTTTCCGAGGGCAAGCAAACTGCCATATAGAGCGCTTGTTTCACCATAAGGCCGTTGCACCTCAGATAAAGCTTTAAGGGCCTCTGAAAGCTTCTTCTCGACTTCTTCCCTGCTTGGAGCCTTTGAAGCTTCTCCTTCCTTTACTCCTTCGGTTTTTTCAGGATGAGTTGTTAGTGCTTTCAGTTCAAGAAAGGTATTACGCACTTGAGCAAAGCGGTCTGCCGCATATTCTTGATTCGCTTTTTGATTCTTCAAATATGCATTTTTTATGTACACAGCAGCAAAAATCGCCACCGCTACAAACAATACATATTTCCATCCTTCAAGCAAAAAACGCGCAAAAGGATCTTCTTTTGCTTTCTCGCGAATTTCCTCTTCCAGCGGAGCCAGAATTGACAATGTCTTACGATCACGCTCAAGCGGATTGTTCCCAGGCTGCTTTTCTTCCATTGCACTCACATCTTGTATTTAAAATCATCTGGATTAAGCTTCTCCAAAAGCTCAGCCCATTTATCCTTGTCTAAACTTCTAAAGTCTTTCTCTGAGTCTCCAGCCTCAGAATCCGCTTCTTCCCCTTCTTTTTCTTCACCGGAAGCTTCGTGGGAGTGTTCCCCTATTACCGCAGAGAAAGTTACTTTGGCTTGATCAAGAACTTCCTGCAATACATAGATCGGAGCAGCCGCTCGAAGGGCGATCGCTATAGCGTCACTGGGACGTGAATCAAAAATTAGAGCCTTCTCCCCGACTGAAAGCACAAGTTCTGCATAATAGGTTGAATCCTTCAACTCTGTTATCACGACTCGTTGAACCCGGACACCCAACTCACCAAAAATATCATGCATAAGATCATGTGTAAGAGGACGAGCCATTGTCACTTGTTTAATCGCACTAGCTATTGAGGTTGCCTCAGCAATACCAATCCAAATCGGCAGTGCGAGATCCCCTTTTTCATCTTTAAGTATTACAACAGGAGCTTGGGTATTTGGGTCTAATACTAAACCCACAACAAACATTTCTATAGCAGTATCAGGATTCGACATAGCTCAAGTCGCCTAAAAATCAAGCTTATTCAGAAAGCTTATAATAGCTCGAGCTAGCTAGGCAAGCCTTGTCAAAGATTTAGACTAAAAGTCAGTTACTTATCCATAACAGGCTTGGCCTTTAGAGTATGCCGACCGGCCTCTATAATCTCAACTTCTAGCAACATTCCAGGCTTAATCGTCTCATATGGTGCATTCAAATTCACCATCAGATTTTGCGAGAGACGCCCTTGTAAAATTTGCTTGTTAGAAGCACTTGGCCCATCTATTAATATTTCTCCTTTTTGTCCAATCCAATTCTTGAGGCGAACTTCACTAATTTCCAATTGCTTACGTTGAAGCATTTGCAATCTTCGTAATTTTTCAGCCTCTTCTATTTGACCTTCAAGTTCAGCAGCAACTGTGCCAGGTCTCGGAGAAAACATGAAGGAAAAACTAGAATCGAATTGTACTTCTTCAATTATACTCAAAGTATCCAGAAAATCCTTCTCACTTTCTCCCGGAAAGCCCACAATAATATCGGTCGTAAAGGAGATATCTGGAACTTTGTTCTTTATAGCAGACACTATTGAAAGGTATTTTTCACGCCGATAATTTCGACGCATAGATTTCAATATCGAATTACTCCCTGACTGAAGCGGAAGATGAACATGTTTACAAATTTTCGGATTCTCACCAATGATATCGATAAAGTCTTGTTTCACTTCCTGGGGGTGTGGACTTGTGAAACGAATCCGTTTTAATCCTTCAATCTGGGACACCTTAGCCAGAAGCTCTGCGAAGCTACTTCTCGGATTAAGATCATGTCCATATGAGTTCACGTTTTGCCCAAGCAATGTGACTTCCTTGACCCCGCTCCTTACTGAGATCTCCAACTCCCTTAAGATCTCATTTGGATTCCGCGAAACTTCTGGGCCCCTCGTGCGAGGGACAATGCAATAGGCGCATTTCTTATTGCATCCCCGACTAATCGTGACAAAAATTGAAACTCTGTCCTGTTCGACAAAGCCAAGAGGCAGGCTCTCCCATTCATCTCTGTAGTCAATGGCAACTTGAGGACAATCTCCTTTCTCACATAGTGACACCAGTGAAGGAACCAATGACAAATTATGTGTCCCAAAAACGAAATCAACTAACCTGCTTCGCTTTATAATTTTCTCGCCTTCTTGCTGGGCTACGCACCCCCCTACTCCGATCAGAAGTTTAAAGTTACTTTCTTTCAATTCACGAAATTGCCCAAGCATGCTAAATAACTTTTCCGCCGGCTTTTCCCGAACGCTACAAGTATTTATAAGGATCAAAGACGCATCTTGGGGATCCGAAACCAAGCGATGAGTGGTCTCCAAAAGCTTGCCAAGCTTGGCTGAGTCATACTCATTCATTTGGCAACCAAAAGTTTTTATGTAAAGTCCCTTACGCTCATCATGTAATTCAGCGTTCACGACGTCTATCTCTTTGGTCATGCTAACAAATCCAAGTTATTTCTACGAATTTCCACAAGCTAGGTTTATTGAACAATGTCTACTTTCAATACCCGCAGTTCAGGCTTCAACTTTAATGCTTGTTCATATGAAAGATCAATTTCAAGCCTTAAAGGGCGATAGGCACCTGGTTGCAAGGCAAGATCGTTTAATGGAAGAACATTTTCTTCTGCACCCTTAAGTTCCAGGGCCAAGATTAAGGCTTTAATAACCTTATTAGAGGTGTTCTTGAGTTTTGCAAGCAGATAACTTTTCCCTTCACAAGTGCTTTCACCACAATCAGGAGGAAAAAGTTGAACTTCCTCGATTCTTAAATACTCCTCGTTCACTGGAGTAACAGCAGGTTCAACTGACACGAGATAATTTAATGCCTCTTCACCCCACAACAGCTCCAGTTGGTAATCTGTGATCTCTTTAGCTGGAACTGATATAGAAAACGAGACTTCGTCATTTGCCGCCAGCATTCCGTCACCACCTCTCTCCTTTTCTTTCTCAGCTAATGGATAATATGCTGCCCCTATTTGTTCACCGTTCTTTAGGGATACTAGTCGTACCACAACTTGCCTAAGCTGCACCGCTGTTTTTGCTTTCACACGACCTTTAATATAAAGGCGTTCACCATCATTTTTTTCATTGTCAATTAGAATCTGTACAGGATTCTCATGCTCTTCTACTTCAAGTTCTGGCTCAGAAGTTACCTTGTCATACCAGCTAAAAGAAAGAGCTGAACAACCTTGGATTAAAATAGTACAACTCAATAGGAAAATGACTCTGAGTGCACTGAATCCTTGCATTTCATGAGCCTCTTTTCAATCCTTTCAAGAGCCAGCCATCCGACATGCTATATTCCCATTCTTCCTCGTCTATCCGATCCTTAACTACATAGTAGGGAATCTTATAGGATTTAATCTTGATTCTAATTGTCGCATTCGAAGCAGAATCATCAAATATTGAGGACATCACTTTCGTATCGGTAACCTTTTCCTCATTACTCATAGTTTCGATTATTGGTCTAATCTCCCCTCGTTTCTCTGCTTCAACATATTGCAGTGCTAAATCTGTGTCACCCCAAGCGATGGCTTCGTGATATTCTTTCAGGCGCTCACCTAAGAGTCTAGTTCTATCCGAGGCTGTAAGACCCGCTCTCTTGAAGGAGTCAATCGCTGGGGCCAGAAAACATCCGCTTTGACTAAAGGCAAGCGAAATAATTCCAGCTAATAAAAAGGATCGAAAAAACACCGAGCCAACTACTTTTTGCATTATGGAACCAAATTTTGAATTTCTGATTTTAAACTCTCTCGCTTAGGACTTCTCTCGGCCCGTCTTTCGACTTCTTCTTTCAATGCACCTGGATCACGAACCAGTCGGAGTTGATCAATATCATCCCTCATTTCAACAAGAATTTGCCTTGGATCCATTTTATCGCGATCTAACCGCTCTGCCCGCTTCACATGCCGTAGATGAAGCTCTTTAACTCCAAGAAAAATAATAGCAATACTAAAAAGCCATATTATAACCATACGGAGAAAACTAAACTCACCCTCTCCACTCATGGCCTATCTCCCTCAGTCAAAGTGGGAGATCCAGAAAAGCTCTTCCCAGATCTCCCATTTCTATTTTCAAAATTACCCTCGTTTCCGTGAAGAGCCTCGTTTAGCTCTGGAAGATCTTGAGGTCTGGGTGGACCAGCTAGTTGTTTTAGATCTTCTAGAAGGACTTTTTTTCACACCAGTTTTTTTTGAGGCACTTCGAACACTCGTAATGTCACGATAGGGCGTCTTACACACCACAAGCTTTTGGAATGCCTTCTGATTATTTGCATTTGGCGTAAACTCAACCGAACGCGATGTTCCCGTCACCCGGCGTCTTTTCAAAACCTTCTCACGAGCATACTTCATAATGAGAGGCTTCAGAGTCGCGGGATTAACTCGCAGCTTTTTCTGAATCTCTCGAACAGTGAACCACGTGCCCACGCGACGGGTCAACTCAGTATCAATTCGTGCTCTAATAGTTGTCATGTTATTCATCCACAATGATATAATTTAAGGAGCTACAACGACTTCGCCTGCTTATTACATGAAGCAAAAACCCAACGCAAGCATTTCATGCAATATTCGGTTTAGCTTCTAACTCTTTGCAAATAAGCTTGCAAGAAAAAAGACTCTACACTTAGATAGTCTTGTTCCCCATAATGGATATAACACCATCAGGGGGATATCCACAACGAGGAATTGCCCTGGAGAAAAGAAAGATCATACCTACTGCCTGTTCGGTTTTGTCCTCTTTTTTTAGTAGTGCCTATATAAACAGTCGAGCAATCGAACTTGTTTGAAGCCTGCCTAGTAACGCTAAGCCATACCACCCTTGATAAGGTCTTGCTTGCATCCAGGAAAGCAAAAGATTCGGAAGCAGTTGCGCAGAGAGGGATTCTGGAACGACCGGGTAGTTTTTCACAAGACTCATAATAGTTCCACCCTTTCTCACGAAGCCAATATAATTCACCAAAGCCACTACGACCGGTGTTTCCATTTTCGCCGGCGATGCCGTCAAAAGCTTCTTGTTTTGAGCTATTAACAGTTCTATTGTTCTTGAATCACCTACTTTAAGATCCAAACAGCTTGTTTGGTTGACTTTCATAGTGGAAGCAAAAGTTCCATTATAAGGGACTGTAGCCTTTGCAATCCCACCATCTAGAGCCAACACAGTAATTGCAATAGATATTATCAAAGATCTCGTAGTTTCTTCCTTCCCGGCCTGTATTAAATAGTCAGATCTCAAGAAGTCGTTCTGATCGATTTCTTTAGAGTTGACTAACTCTTTACTCCTCCGTCCAGATAGTTTCCTGAGAAATATGCGGCGCAATTGCTCAATAAGCTCAGGAAGGTTGAGAGATGGAGCGGCCAAGCTTTGTCTTGGCCGAAGGATTATTTCGCCTCGAGTTTTCTAAGTACTAGCTCTTTAGCATGCTAATATACTGAAATATCATTTCTTTTCCCGAATTGAAAAAAAATTAAGGTAACCGTTCACGTTGGTTGTTAACACCCTGACAACACCGTCATTGCGGGGGCACGATAGTGCCCGTGGCAATCCGTAAGTCCAGATTACCACGCCGTTGTGGGCTCGAAATGACAGAAACGCTTACAAACTAGGCATTCAAAGTCTTAGGATTTGTAGAATTTTCATTTCCCTTCAAATTCTGGAATCGCTTTCTGAATAAATGCTTGCATACCTATCTCTCGATCTTTGCTTGAAAAGACCTTCTCCCAGACTTTCTTTTCCTCTTCCTGAAACTTTGACTGCATTTCTCTTTCATAAGTTCTAATAAGAGCCTTTGCGTGGGTTAAGGCTAAAGGTGCTCGTAGGCTGATTTCTTCAGCAAGCTTAATAGCTATCTCCTGTATCTTTTCCCTAGGACATAACATATCAATTAAGCCTGTACGATGCCCCTCGACTCCATCAATAATTTCACCCGAGTAAAAAAGCCTGCTCACCACACCAGAAGTAGAACGCCTCCATATGTTGAAGATGCCATTCATCGCGGGCAATATACCAAAATTAGACTCAGCCTGCCCAAGACGTACCTCGGGTGTCGCAAGAATGATGTCACAAGCAAGTGCAATTTCTAAGCCTGCACCAATTGTATCTCCTTCTAGAACAGCTACAACAGGTACTGACATTTCTCTAATATCTGTAACTACATTTTGAGCTAAGTCAAAAAACTCCTCCGCTCCACCAGATCCAAGATCCATAATACTTCTTACATCAAGGCCAACTGAAAATACACCCTCCACTGTACTACCGAACAAGACCACCCGCAGACCTTCTAAGCCCCTCAACCTTTTAAGTCCTTGGCTTAAACTTCTTAAGAAATCAGGACTCACTGCATTTTGATGCTCAGGCCGATTAAGCAGAATTCTTGCTACCGGTGTTTTTGTCTCAATAATTACTGGGTTCTCATCGATTAAAGTCATATGATCTCATCCTGGAGGCCAGTCAAAACTCCGACCTGCTAACAAATGAACATGTAGGTGCGCTACTGTTTGCCCCCCATCCTTCCCTTCGTTGATGACCAGACGAAGTCCTTCCTTAATCTCGAATTTCTTAGCCAAATCCCTTGCCGCAAGAATTAGTTGCCCAAGGACATGACCATCATCATCTTGGCACGATGAGACATCTTGTATGCATCTTTTCGGAACTATTAATATATGTATCGGAGCTTTAGGTTCAATGTCCTTAAAAGCCAGCACTGTATCATTTTCGTAGACTATCTCTGCTGGGATCTCTCTATTAATAATTTGCATGAAAATATTATCATTAGATCCTGCCATCGCTTTCCCTTTATTTTCATTCATTTTCCACAATAACTGCCACAGAATAGCCTTCTTCTCCACCCGCCAGGATTACAGACAGAACTTGGCCATTTTTAATATTCACCCACTCCGAACGTGCAACCAAGTTATCATTTAAACTATTGCGAAATTCAAGCCTATAGTTACCGGGGAAACCATTGATATACTCAGTAACTCCCTTTGAACCGATGTCACTTTGCGCTGCCACAGTAGGAATTGGCCCCTTTTCTGGTATTACATAGGCATCAACTTTAAGTCGACTTGTCACCGCATTTACAAAGCGCAAATTTGCACGATCGTCAGTTGAATCCACATTATTATCCAGCATGAAAATCGAGCCTGTATCGTCCGAAGGACCACAAGCGATAAATGTATACCTCTTATCCTTTCCAATGGTATTTGAGTCTCTTAACAACTCAGAGAACGTGCCTGCCTGATTGACAACAAAATCGTATCTCATTGCATCCACCCGGTAATATTGCGTAGCTTCTAAAAATGAAACACTGCTTGTAATGAGATCTTCATCCAATGAAAAATCAACCCTTGGTTCATCTGCTATGACATTCAAAAAACGAAGCTCGCCTCTAGAGCTGCCTGAATCATCATTCTCTGTACATGCTCCCAAAATAACCACAATGCTCAAAAATGAACAGAACATGACACTTTTAAGAACTTTGTAAACCATAAGACATTCCTCAATAGACAGACACTAAGCAAATTCCATAGAAATAGCCCTTCTCGGCAGCATAAATTATATTAACAATAATTTAAGACCTTTAATATAGCTGCTCTTCCAATCCAAAGCCCATTAAGATTGCGACAATGCAGTTGAGTTCATAGTGCGTCATTATTTTGGCGCACTATTTGCTCATTAGCTTAGTCGCTCGCTGAGTTACGGTTAATTTTGCCAAGGAAATCAAATGAATACATCTGAGAACGCCTGCCTAGCCGTTCATTCTTTGCATAGTAGTGTGCAAAATCAGAACAAGCTTAGTGCCAATCTGCCAAAAGGTGCTATACATCTGAGCCTTGTAAAGACATTAGAGACTGAGCTTCAAAAACGTCGACTCATTAATGACGTTTATGAAGTTTTAAGTCCACTTTGGTTCTTAGCAGAGACCGAAAGAAATGTTTATCTTTGGCGAAGTGGATTATCCATAGAACAAGAAGATGAATTCGAATTTTGGGTTGATATTCCTGCTCTCATTAAGAAGCGGATGGAACAGCTGAGCAGTTTTGACAGTGGAAATCCCTTTATGAATCCGCTTTGGGGTCTCTCTATAGCTGACGAGCAAACAATCGAAAAAGAAAAGAAATATCTGAATTCTTTGTTTGATCTCATAGACGAAATCAAAGAACATCTTGAAGCCCTTTGCATAGCGGCAAGTACCGTATCGCGTGAGCTTGATCAGAACAAAGATTCCAAATCGGTTGTTGTATTGCCAATCAAAAAATTCGCGAAAAGCAAAAGTATTCAGCCGCTAGTTCTCACCTGAGTTCGTCATTGGGATACTCAAGCCTTTGAGACACGTACAAAAGTCCCCTTCCCTTTTTGTATGACAACTGGTTCTGTAAGACAAATAGGCAACATCGGATCGAGGATGCTTTCTCCATTTATTTTCAGGCCTTTATTCAATATCAAGCGACGTGCTTCGCCATTTGAAGTAGTAAGCCCTGCTAGTGTAACCAATCTATAAGCTTGAATCATGCCCCCATTTTCAATTGATGATTGAGGAATCTTCACCTCTTGCATCTGCTCTGGTATGCCACCCCGTGCAACCGCATTGTACCGTTGTTCAGCTCTAGTGACTTGTGTTTCACCATGGAACTCAGAAACAATAAATCGGGCCAGCCTACGATGAGCTTCAACAGGATCAACGGTAGCTATTTCTTTTGGATTTAGATCGGTCAAAAGCACAATGTAATTTTCAAGTAGCTCATCAGGTACTTTCATAAGCTTCTCAAACATTAATTCTGGTGTATCGGTGAGTCCTACGTAATTCCCAAGGCTTTTTGACATCTTTTCCTTTCCATCCAGCCCTATGAGTAGAGGCATAGTCATAACAGCTTGAGGTTGAAGACCATAATCCTGTTGGATGTCTCGACCCACCAGTAAATTAAAAGTTTGGTCGGTTCCTCCTAGTTCTACATCAGCATTTATCGCCACAGAGTCGTATGCTTGCGCTAAAGGATAAAGAAACTCGTGAATCCCAATTGCTTCTCCACCTCTGTACCTACCTTGGAAATCATCTCGCTCTAACATGCGAGCCACTGTTTGCTTTGCAGCAAGTCGAATTACATCCCCAAAGGACAATTTATCAAGCCATTCTGAGTTAAACCTCACAGAAAGTTTTTTTGGGTCTGGATCAAGAATCAAAGTTGCTTGCTCAACATAAGATCTCCCGTTATCACGAGTCTCTTCAATGCTAAGAGCAGGCCGAGTCTTAGAGCGACCAGTTGGGTCTCCGATCATAGCTGTGAAATCTCCAACTATAAGAACCACCTTATGTCCCAAGTCTTGGAATTGACGCAGTTTCTTCAGAACCACTCCATGGCCAAGATGTAAATCTGGTCGACTCGGATCACATCCCAATTTAACAATAAGTTGCCTACCTGATTTTAGTTTCTCAACAATGGCATCTTCAGGAATAATTTGTACTGTTCCTTTCTTAAGAAGTGCCAACTGTTCCTCAAATGAATGTGCAACATTTTGCCAAGGGAGATTTTTTTTATTCATATTTAAGTCAATTATTAATTAATTGTTAGAATTTTACTTGAGAGCAGCTCTAAGTGCTAGCCCCACAGGAAAAATGCGTTAAAAGCAGCATGGGAATTCTGCTTTTACTCTTTATTGACCGGTCTTTTTTGCACAATCTTTATTGTGCTGGTTGGGCAAGAAGAAGTTTTGCAAAAAAGCGTAAAATGCGCCAGGAGGGGATCGAACCCCCGACCCGAAGATTAAGAGTCTCCTGCTCTACCAGCTGAGCTACTGGCGCGTGGGATAAATTAATATGTTAATTTGGAGAAAAATTCAAGAAGCAGAACCAAAAAGCCCAAATTCCGCCAGTCCTCACCTTTCGTGCTCTTTACGCCTCTTTTCCTTTCAACGATTTCTTTATTGAGCGCAGCTTTGGCTCGTATTCTTCCTTATAGCGCTGTAGAGATTCTGACGCATCGAAGCCAGCCTTTTTAAACATTTCATTAGTCTTTTCTATTGCACCATCAACAGCTTCTTTTGACCAAGTGTCATGCGTGGGTATCTCCAGACTAACTAGCAATTCATCAATACCGACTGCAAGCTGGGGAAACGTCAGGTTTATCTCCGCGTAGATCCATCGACCAATTATCACATAAAAAAGCATTGTGAAAAGAAAACGGAACATTTGAAACTCCCCAAAATCCTAACCTCGCTCAACGACTTAGACTCTGGAATCTTGTCGCTAGCACTTAGGTATTCGGCAAGCTCTCCATGAATTTTAAGAAAACTCGTCTAAATTCTCTGATATTTTCGCATCTGTCTCTTGAATAATTCCGAAATGATTACGCTTATGTCCATGAAGATTTAGGAGTTTCTCGTACGGAAAGACAAATCCCCCGCTTTCTGCAATGTCAATTATGCTTTTTTTCTGACCAATATCTTATCTATCCGGTTTCTATCCATGTCAACAACTTCGAAGATATGACCCTCATACTCCACGACCTCACCCGCCTTTGGTATATGCCCCAGATGAGATAGCATGAAGCCTCCTAAAGAATGGTATCCCTTCTTCTCCTCAACATGTAGCGGATTCAGTTCAAGTTCCTCCATTATTTCATCCACATCGA
>JAAZON010000325.1 GCA_012797725.1 SAR324 cluster bacterium
AAGCCCCCAGGGTCAAAGCAGCCTCTTCTTCTGTTCTGCCCTGTTCAATCATGAGTGGAATAAGTTCTCGCGCTATAAATGGTGCTGTGACAAAGGTGGTAGCTAATAGTATGCCGGGGGGAAAAAATATGATTTTAAGACCCAAAGAGTTCACCCACGGAGCAAGCACTCCTCTGCTTCCATAGAGTAGTACAAATGCCATACCTGCAATCACGGGAGAGACTGCAAGGGGTATATCAATAAGAGAAAGAAGGAGACTTTTGCCTCTGAAATTAAATTTCGTGACGACCCAGGCAGTAGCTATCCCGAAAACCAAATTGAATGTTACAGCGAAAGCTGCCGCAAGAAGAGTTAGCCTCAATGCACTCATTGCATCAGGTTCCCTAAGAGCTGCAAAGTAAACTTTAATGCCCTTTGAAAAAGCTTCTACAAATATAACGCCTAAAGGAAGCAGTAGGAAAAGTCCAAGAAACGCTATTGCCACCAGGATTAAGAAATATTGAGAAATATTTGGTCTTTGTATGATCCTCATGTGGAGACCCCGCGCCTTTTTGCCACGAAGAATTGCAGTGCATTTAAACAAAGCATTAAGAAAAGAGAGGCCGCAAGCATGGTCAGTGCAAGGGCACTTGCTCCTGCATAATCAAATTGCTCAAGTTTGGTCATGATCAAGAGGGGTACAATTTCTGTTTTCATAGGCATATTGCCTGAAATAAAAACCACAGAGCCGTATTCTCCAAGGGCTCGCGCAAATGCAAGAATGAAACCGGTGCATAAAGCCGGTGTCAGAGAAGGTAATATTACTCTGAAGAAAGTCTGATAAGGTCTTGCACCCATGCAGGCAGCTGCTTCTTCAAGGTCTGGTTCAAGATCTTCGAGAACTGCTTGAACCGAGCGAACTACGAAGGGAAGCCCTATAAAGGTTAGAGCGATAAACACTCCAAGTGGAGAGAATGCAGTCTTTATTCCCCATTGTGAGAAAATGCTTCCGATCCAACCAGTAGGAGCGCAAAGCTGCGTGAGCGCAATTCCTGCTACTGCCGTGGGAAGGGCAAAAGGCAAATCAACTATTGCATCTATAAGTTGTCTAAAGGGGAATTTGTATCTTGTAATAACCCAGGCCACAAGAAGCCCAAAGACTGTATTGACAATCGCAGCAGCAGCCGAGGCACCAAAACTCAATTTATAGGCTTGAATGGCTCTTACCGAGGCAATGGCCTTCCAAATTTCAGACCAAGAAAGCCCGGAAGCTTTGAGAACAATGGTAGCCAAGGGAAGCAATATTACAAGAGTTAAATATGTTATTACTATCCCTAAACTTATTCCAAAGCCCGGTAGTACAGATCTTCTTTTATTTCGTTGTCTTGTCATTGTTCCCAAGCTAAATGCTCATTAACTTCAATTAATGAGTATCAACATTTCCAGGTGCAGTCATGATCTGATCGAAGATGCCCCCATCATCAAAATGCTTTTTCTGGGCATTTTTCCATCCCCCGCAAATTTCATCAACAGTTGACAAAGTAAGTGCAGGGAAATACCCCTTGTATTTGTTTGCGGCGCTTTCTAGGCGAGGCCTATAAAAATGTTTGCCTATAATCTCTTGGGCCTCAGGGGTGTAGAGGAACTCTAGATAAGCCTGTGCCACCTTTCTGGTACCATGTTTGTCGGCAATAGCATCTACAAGAGCAACAGGAGGCTCGGCAAGTATGCTTGTTGGAGGAATCACAATATCAACTTGACCAGCGCCTATCTCTTTCTGTGCGAGAAGCGCTTCATTTTCCCATGACAGGAAAACGTCGCCAATCTGCCGTGTCACAAAAGTAGTTGTTGCGCCTCGTGCTCCAGTATCTAGGACCGGTACATTCTTGAATAATGCTGCCATAAATTCTTTTGCTTTCACTTCATTGCCAGAATATTTCTTCATTGCGAAACCCCAGGCTGCCAAGTAATTCCATCTTGCGCCACCTGACGTCTTTGGGTTTGGGGTAATGACTGCCACATCAGGCCTGATAAGATCGCCCCAATCTTTTATGTTTTTTGGATTTCCTTTTCGCACAAGAAATACAATCGTGGACGTGTAGGGAGCGCTGTTTGAGGGCAGGCGTTTTTGCCAATCTTCAGGAAGGAGATGTGTACGAGCAGCAATCTCATCGATATCATATGCAAGGGCTAAGGTGACGATATCAGCCTCAAGACCGTCAATCACAGCACGGGCTTGCTTGCCAGAGCCTCCATGAGACTGTTGAATCACAAGGCGTTGTCCACTTTCTTTTTGCCATTTTGCTATGAAGCTCGCATTCAAATCTTGATAAAGCTCCCTGGTTGGATCGTACGAGACATTCAAAAGTGTTAGCTCTTGGGAGCTCACCAAAAATGGCAGAGAAAGACACATGGATAAAAGAAACAAGAAAATCTTATATTTCATAGCTACTCCATCTATTTATTGTAGAATGCTCTTCCTTTGTCTACTAATCCGATAGGATTTGTCAATAATCTATTGCTAAAAAGTTTTGTGAGGAGCATATTCGTATCATTATGAAACTTTCTTCTCGTAGTGAATATGCGCTTCTTGCGCTCGTATACATCGCCCGTTCAAAAGAGTCTTCTTATTTAAAAGCCGCTGATATAGCTCAAGCTCAGGGGATACCCTTGAAATTTCTCGAACAGATCTTGCTTGCACTGAAACGGTCTTCGTATCTAAAAAGCTCTAAAGGACAGCACGGAGGTTACAAGCTCTTGAAGGAGGCATCGAGAATCTCTGTGGCTGAGATTATTCGGCTTTTTGATGGAGCCCTTGCGCCCACAGTCTCAGTTAGCCGTTATTTCTATGAAAGCACGCCAATTGAAAAAGAGAAGAAAATAGTGCGTTTTTTTAAAGAAATTAGGGATGACATTGCAAGGCGAATGGAGAAAACCACCATAGCAGATTTGTTATGAGTCCCGATTTGCACTTTTTTCTGACATCTGCTTGAATTTATTAGTCATATATAATGTTGTAATGCCATATACTTTCATGCATGCAATAGCATGAAGTTTTACGACTTTTTTAGTTTATTTGATGAATAAGAAAGAAAATCTATACAATAGCATCTTCATTACCCAATTAATCCTTTTCTTGAACCTGATTGTGGAAGTGAATACTGCCCAGGCTTACGTAGGTCCAGGGGCCGGTTTTGCCTTCTTAGGCTCAGCCCTTGTCTTCGTAATTACGATTCTTATGGCAATAGCAACGCTAGCCTTCTGGCCGCTACAGTGGTTCTGGCGCAAAATTACAAATAAGGATTTGAGCAAGAAAGCGCGAGCTCGGCGTGTAATTATCGTCGGACTTGACGGACTTGATCCTAAGCTTGCGCGGCAATATATGGAAAAGGGACTACTCCCTAATTTTAGCGCTCTAGCAAAGGAAGGAGGATTCTACGAGCTTGCAACCACAATTCCATCAATTTCT
>JAAZON010000326.1 GCA_012797725.1 SAR324 cluster bacterium
ATTATCACAGCATGAAAAGTTAGCAAGGGCAAATAACATACGTTTTGAAAGAATAAGAACTGCTCTTCTTGATGATGTAAAGGAAGCAACACCTCCATTTCGTAAGTTGCGGGAGACGGAAGCTTTACTGACGGAAATTAGAGACATAAAGGGAAAAAATAAGCGCATTGAGAACTCATCAAAAGTGCTTTTAGATAGAAAGCAATCGCAGGAAAAGGTCGTTGTACTTGCTAAGGAACGTTCAGCTCTTAGCAAGAAAGAGATTACTAAGATCGCCTCAAAGAGCGAGAAGCTCAAAGAGACTCAAGCAACAGAATACAATGCCTCTATGCAAGCCTACATTCAAAATCGAAAAGCTTACGATTTCTTCGAAGGTGCCAGAGAAAATACCCAATCGATTGAAGTCTACAGTCCAGAGCTGAAGTTTGGTCAAGACACTTCTGTCTCAAATTGCTATAGAGGCCTGGAGCAAGCATTTCAAGTGCAACTTCAGCAGAAAGTTCCTTTCAATGCGGAGATTAAGCCAAGCACAGCAGGCGCTCGAGATTCTAGCGATCCGCAGAGTTCTTCGAGCAAGATGCAGTGCTTTGAAAATGAAAATGTTCTTGCCTTCCAATACACGGCAAAGGATGGCGGAGCATTCAATGTTGAATTAAGTGCCATAGGTAAGAATTTACGTGTTTTTGTGCTCCCTAGCGTGGAGAAAGACAGAAGAGTGCTTCAAGGGGAAAGGATAAAACTTCAGCAAGAACTCTCCGAACATGGCTTTATCGTCAAAGAATTCATAGTACGAGGAAACAGTTATGTTGGATCTGGAGAGGTTCTGACTAAGAAGGTGACTCTATGATGAGCATACATCCCTATTGGCTTATAATAGCAAGCAGCATGTTTGCCTTAATACCAGTTGGGCTTGCTCTCGTCACCTCATACATGAAGGTAAGTATAGTGCTTGGAATGTTAAGAAGTGGGCTTGGTACACCCCAAGTTCCGTCAGGTAGTGTGATAATGGCGCTTTCCTTCGCTTTAACTGCATTCATTATGGCTCCAGTTGCTAAAGAAAGTGCGGAAATTATAGCAAGTCAGAAGCTCCCTTCCTTCAAAGAGAGCCCATCGCTGCAGTCATTAAAGAGTTTAATTCTTATTCTGGATCCATGGAAGAAGTTTATGAACTCACAAGCTGGAGAGAGTGAAAAGAGATTCTTTAGGGAGATGAGAATGAGCTTTCTTAAAAAGGCAGGAAAACCATTGGATGATGAAGGAGAAGGGGATCTCCCAAAGACGTTGCAAATAGTGCTCCCTGCTTTCGTCTTTTCTGAATTGAAGGAAGCTTTTGCCATGGCCTTTGTTGTGTTATTGCCCTTTTTGATAATTGATCTTGTGGTAGCTAATATCTTGGTCGGACTTGGAATGTATATGGTCAGTCCCGTAATGATATCACTCCCACTAAAATTATTTTTATTTGTTGGCTCAGACGCTTGGATGTTTCTAGCTAGAGGTTTGGTAGAGTCATATCAAATAACTTAGTTTGTGTACGAGAGTGGATGGATCTTTCTTAAAATGTTTGAAGAGTTTGTTCTCAGAGCATTAATTCTAACGGCCATATGCTCGGGTGTGCCTCTAGCCTGCTCGTCATTTTTTGGGCTTCTTATAGCCTTTATTCAATCAGCCATTCAGGTTCAGGAGCAAAGCTTTTTGTTTCTTGTGAAGTTGACAGTTGTGACAAGCCTAGTCATATACGGATGGGGCTGGGCCTTCGAAGCATTTAAACAACTTGTTCGTGACACTTTTCTAGGGCTTTCAATGTTTGGAGCGCTTTAATGGAAGCTTCGATATATCAAGTTCTAGTAGCTGTATTCTTGCGATCTTTGGGGTTCTTTAGTGTGTTGCCAATCCCACTAAATATCACTGGGCTTAGCATTCGTGTCGCGTTGGCAAGTGCTCTAAGCTTGTTTTATTGCACTTTAATTCCACCTTGTGGGACTCTTTCTCTTCTAGGAAGTTTCACGCAACTTTTAGTCGGACTTAGCCTTTCTCTGCCCTTGTTGCTTTTCGTCAGTGCCGTTTCTGGGATTGGAGAATGTTTGGATGCTTTTAGAGGACAAACTCTAGCAGCCATGTATGATCTTTCAGGCAGCAGTCCACTCTCTGTTAGTAGTGCCCTTCTTAGACATTATGGCTGGGCCTTTCTTCTGATTGTCGGCGGAGCTGAAGCTAATGCTCAAGTAATCGGAGAGAGCTTTTCCACCATTCCCCTAAATTTCCTTGCGCCAGAGGAAATCGTTGTAAATGCCCAACGCATGATTAGTCTCAGTGTCCTATCCCTTAAGCATATGGTTCTGGTTGTACTTCCTCTCGGCATTTGTTGTATATTGGTTGAAGGTATTGGGGGACTAATTGGAAGAATTGCATCTGGCCTGAATGTTTATGGTGAAAGTTTTCAGATAAAAAGCTTTCTAAGTCTTCTTTCAATTTATGGTTTAGTTCGAGTAGGAGTTCTTGAAAATTTCCAGACATTTATCTACTCATTGCAGCAAAGTATTGTGTCTTTCTAGAGCCAGGAGAGATGCATGTCAGATGAAAAACCCTTTGAACCTAGTCCACGGAAGTTAAGAGAAGCTCGAAAAAAGGGCCAAGTATTTAGGAGTCCACTTCTCAACACCGCTATTTTGTTCTGTTTTCTTAGTATTATTCTAATTTTTAGTATTAATATTAGTTGGTTACGTTTTAAAATACTGTTAGAATATCTTTTGATCAAGGGATTCACTAATCCTGCTCTTAGTTTTCGGGAGAGTGCTATTCTTATACTTGAGCTTCTTTTTCCAACTTTGCTGGCTTTAGGGCTTGCGGGTTTTATTCTGGAAATCACTCAGGTTGGGACTGGTTGGTCCCCGATGGCAGGAGCTGGATTGAAGGTGTCAGAGGGAACTAAGAGGATTGTGAACGGATTTGCACGTATCCACCATGTTGCGCTTAAGGCTACTTGCTTGATGTTTCTTCTTATTTACCTTGTTTGGGAGAATTTCCCTTCTGCCCAATTTATAAGCCTCGATTCGCAATCTGTCGTGCTTGCTGCATGCCAGAAACTTCTAATTGCGATTTGGGCTCCTATCTGTGCTGCTTTGCTTTTGATGGGGGTAATTGAGTTTGTCTTTAAGCGAAAGAAATTTCTGTCAGATCTCTCAATGTCCTTGGAAGAGCTACGACAAGAGCTTCGAGAAGACGAAGGAGACCCTCATATTAAGGCTGCCAGACAGCAAATCGCAAGAAGCATGGCCTATGACGAGCTTGTTTCGCAGGTACGCACATCGAGAGTGTTGGTTGTTGAGAGAGCATGAGACTAGCTAATTTTTAAGAAGCGCTCGAAAGAATAATGCGCAACACATCAAGCCTTCAAGAGGCATTAGCTGGAGTTTGTGCTTTTATCGGAAGTTCTTTTGGTTGTGATTGTGTTCATATCTTCTATTATCACTCGAATGAACTAATTCATCGTCACTGGGGAGCGCTGAAGGTCAAGTCAAAGAATGAAGTCCGGCTCTTCTCTATTAAAGAGAACTCATTGAACTTCAAAGATGCACCAATAAATACTCCTGTTTTTATTTCTGATCTAAACCGGATTGCGCCTCGAACAGAACTTGTTGAATTGCTTCAAAAGGAAGGAAACCACTCCTTTGCCCTTATTCCCATAGTATTTGCCTCTGAGTTGGTGGGGTGGATCGAATGTTATGACAGACGACAAGCTCATGTCTGGAGGAGGGAAGAGCAAACCCTTTTAACAGTTCTGTCAGTGCGAGTTCCTATAATCTTAAGAGAAAGGCCTCAAATATTGGAGGACTTGGAACAAGGAATCCAAGAAACCTCTGGGCAAGAAATAGAAGTACCTAGTCCGGGCGAGGTGTACTATGAAAAACTAAGTGAAGTTCAGCAAGAATACAAAAGGCTTCTTGAATATGGGAACTTCGTGTTGTTGAGAACCAACCCAGATTTCGCAATTATTGATGTTCAGGGGGATACTGAACGGATATTGGGTTTGACGGCATCAGAAATGCTGAATGATGCCGATATCTGGGCTAGGATTCTGTCGACTAAAACCCGTTTATTGTTCGTACAAAAGATACGTGAAGTAAAAAAGACAAGTTCTGAACTTAACGATGAACTTAAATTTATCCATGTTAAAACAGGACAGGAGAGATGGATTCTATTTAGAGGAGTTCCATTATTTTCATCTTCCAAGGAATTAATAGGGTGGGAAGCAATTGCTCTTGATATAACAGAAAAGAAACAGGCAGAAGAATCGTTAGTTCAAGAGAAGCGCAGGCTACAAGCCCTTTATGAAGTTGCACATGCTTCTCAATCGACTGCAGAGCCAGAAATCATTGCGCTTCGCATTCTTAGGACTCTTAGGCATGCTACACATTCTCCAGTTGGATTTGTTGCCTTGCTCAATTCAACCACTAGCCTTTTTGAACTAGTTGCTGCTGAGGGGTTTGTCGAGCAGGAAGTGTATTAATTGACAGATTCCATCAACTCAGCAGCTCGAACAAAGAATCTTTTGAAGCTTCAGAATGGAAGGATAGAGGATCTACAGAAGGAAAAAATATTCAAACTATCAACAAATTCGAATCTTAGAAGTGCTATAATTATGCCTCTTATTTCAGAAGATATGGTTGGCGGAGTGCTTTTCCTGGCCCGGCGAAGTCCTAGAGAATATTCAGAAGAAGATCTCTCAATTGTCCAAATCGCATGTAATCAAGTGGCCGTACGCATAAAACAAGCGCAATATCATATTGACGAACGAAAAGCTGCAGATTCAATAGGCGTGCTCTATCGTTTGAGTCATGAATTGTCAAAGTACTTGACTCCTCGTGAAGTGTCGGAGCATGCAGTTCGAATCATATCAGAAGAAATGCCATGCCGACGAATATGGCTTGGTGTCATGAACGAGCAAAGAACTCATGTCGCAGGACATGCGGGCTTCGGGCCAGGGATCAGGCAACAGATTATTCAACTTCAACTCGAGTTGGATTTGCGGCATGAGTTTTTTGATGAAGCTATTGAGTCTCGCAAACCAGTTATTGTTCAACCTGGACAGAAAATGGATTGCTCGGGATTGGAAAAAATCATACGAAAGCTTTCCCCGCAGGCCTTTGTTATTGTGCCACTTGTTTCACTTGGGCAAGTGGTAGGAGTCCTTGTATTGGAGCCTCAGAATCCATCCATCTTTTTCGGAGAGGGAAGGCTGCCTCTTCTTATGAATATTGCAAATGAGATTGCCACGGTGCTATTGGGGCGAAGGTTCGAAGCTAAAGTCGCAGATACTGAGAAAATGAAGATGGCGGGGCTTCTAGCTTCGGGTGTCTCTCACAATTTCAATAATCTTCTTCAGACAATAATGGGTCATGCCTCATTAATTCAGATGCAGTCAACACCATCTTCTCGCATTGAAGATTCGGCAAGGCGAATTATTGAGGCATCTGGAAAAGGTGCTGCGCTGGTTAATCAATTGATGACCGTATCATCCAGGAATATTTTTTCTCGAAAGAATATATCTGTAAACAAATTGTTCCAAGAATCCAGGGACTTTTACAAGTCTGTTCTTGGGCCAGAAGTGTCACTTGAAATTGATTTAGAGGACGGTATCCCCAGTGTGTTGGCAGATTACTCGCAGATCCAACAAGTGATAACAAACCTGCTACTGAACTCTAAAGACGCCATTGAAGGAAGACGAGATGGCTTTGTGAAATTGCAAACCCGAAGGGTTAGGGTGGCCTCAGGCGAAGTTTCAACCGATTTGGCACCGGGATCATATATTCGTATAGATGTTCAGGACAACGGACGAGGAATGAACGAGGAAGTCCAAAGCCGATGCTTTGAACCTTTTTTTACAACGAAAGGACGAGATCCTCAGAGTGGAGTGGGACTAGGGGGCTCGGGGCTTGGCCTATCATCGGCCTACTCAATACTACGACAGCACGCAGGTTATATTGGCGTAAAAAGTCAGGAGGGCTCAGGCACTATTTTTAGCATCTATTTGCCACTCCTCCATCCGGCAGTGGAAAAAGAGGAGATCCTTCGAGAAGAATCCGTGAGTCGAAAGAGAGCCGATGTTCATGTATTTAGCAGTGATATGGTGGTGATATCTGCCGTCAAGCTTTCTCTTGATGCCTTTGGCCTACTTAATTATGTATCTTCCAATAGTGATGATCTAAAGAGTGAAATAACAGGGAAGGAAGATTTTCATGGAATATTGATAGTTGATCTTGATGATTCTGATATCCAAATAAATAAAATCGCTTCCAAACGCGGGAAAGTGGCTAAAGACTTGCGATGTATTTTTGTAGGTAGAGACTTGGAGCGTTGGCAGAAGTTCGTTCAGAAATTCAAGCATGCGGAGTTTGTCAAGAAACCGTTGGGTGCGTGGAGTTTGCACACTTCATTAAGTAGATTGCTTTCCTTGCGAGAAATCGGTCCATTGTCCAAGGAAATTGAAGTTTCAAAAGAAGCAGCCCCGCCTAAGAAGAAAAGGAGAAGAACGGCAAAACGAAATGCTACTGGTAATGGAGAAAGAGATGAAGAAATGCTTTAACACAGCAGTGGGTCTTAGATATCGAGAGAATATTGACTCGGCTCCATCGGTTACTATTAAAGGCTTCAACTTTGAAGCAGATGAAATTGTGAAAATAGCAGAACGTTTTGGAATTCCTGTGGTAGAAAAACCAGAGGTTGCAAGAGGGTTGAGATATTTTGATGAGGGAGAAGAGATTCCTGAAGAATTGTATGAAGCGGTGGCGATTATTCTAAATGGGATTGAGAAGGCAAAAAGATAGAGAGTTTGATATCGGATTGTTTTCAGCCAGGCGGAAGCTTGGCTCTCCGTGTTTCCGATGCAACTTGTTAATGTTCTCTATTGCGGAATTGAAAGATAGAATTCTGCCCATTTGCCGTATTCCGAGCGGGCATTGATAGTGCCATTATGCATATCTATTAGTTGCCAAACTATATATAGACCAACGCCACTGCCTTTGACCTTACGATATTCCGGAACATATAACCTAGAAAAACGTTTGAAAAGTTTAACTTGTTCATCGGGTGGGAAGCCAGGGCCATTGTTCCAAACGCATGCTTTAAAGGATTGGGAATCTTTGCTGAGGCTGACTTTAACTTCGCCCCCGTCGATGCCATACTTAATTGCATTCCCAATCAAATTTGTAAAAATAATTCGGAATGCTCTTGGATCACAACGAATTGGCTCAATTCCCTCTTGCGGCTCAATGCAAATTTTAATATTTCTTGCCGCTGCTAGCGAAGCTACATTTTCCAGGGCAGGAAATACCGAATGAGCCAAAATGTCGACTTCCTCTATGACTTCAACTTGCAATCTTCCGCCTTCATATCTTGCAAGTGTCAAAAAGTCATCGGTACTCTCCAAAAGGGTCTGCACTTTTGATTTGATGCGCTTAATACTAGCGGCCATGGCTTCATTTAACCCATCAATATAGCCTTCCAAAAGCATTTCACATTCCATAGATATAGATGCTAAGGGACTTTTCAACTCATGACTTGCAAAGGCAAGCATTTCCATGTAGGCAGCATTGGCCGCTCGTAATTGCGAAATTCGCCATGCTTTTTCCACTGCCTGCGAAAGTCTTTCCGCCATGAGAACATGAAGCAATACTTCATGTTCTCCATATGCATTAGGTCTAGTAGAATTTCTGAAAAGAAATCCAACTGGTCTGTCTTCCACAATCAGGGGGCAAGTTAAGCTTGAGCGTATTCCTTCCTGAATAATTAGAGAGGTGGCAGCACTATTGGGTTTAAACTCTAGATAGCACTCGAGATCGTTAATGATACGAAGATGCCTGTTTTGAAGCACTTCGAATAATGTGCTGTTAGCTAATCCAGCCGAATAGCAATTCCCAAGATGCAGGTCATTGTATTTAGTCCTAACTGCGCGTGTTATAACGCGGCGATCATTATCTTCAAGAAAAGCAACGGCAATCCTATCACATGGAAAGATGTCCTTTGTGGAATCAAAGATAAAGTCCATGATCGCATCAAATGACTCAGCCCCTGCAACTTTTTCATTGATCTTATTTAAAATATCTGCTTCCTGTGAACTTAGGTTGTTTCTATTCTTTAGAACATCTTCTGGTTTTAAAAAACTCACGCAATATGGTAGCTGAGTTGTCATTTCATCCGAGCTTACTAGTAAGAATCTTCAATAACGCATCGGGGTTTATGGGCTTTTGCAATACGCCAGAAAGCCCCAGAGCAGAGTAATCGGTCATCGTGCTTAATGAATCTCCAACGGAACTCAACATGTAAATCGGAGCTTTATTCCCTTCAGCCTTAAGCGTTCGAACCAATTCGGTTCCTGAATCGACCTCTTCCATCATAAGATCTACGATAATTAGATCTGGGGATTGTTGTTTATATAATCTGACAGCTGATTCAGCGCTCGACGCAAGCACAACCGAGAAGCCATTAGCTTCAATCACTGTTTGCAAGTAGTTAAGAACATCAGGATCATCATCGACACAAAGAATAGTTTTTTTTTGTTCTTGCATAGCAGCTCCTTATTCCCTAATTAAAAGGTTCACTTTTCTCACCCAATTCAAGTTGAATCCCCATTTTCGAGTAAATGAAGTCAATAAGAAATGCAACAGCTTTTTTTAGATTCTCTTTTGCCTCTAAAGAAAGCTGCTCATAGAACTCGTCGAAGTAATATCCTCTAATCTGCATTAGATAAGCCGCCGGATGTTTCCCAAACAAATGTTTAGTGGTCGCAAGGAGAGTCTGAGGATCCAGTATGTGGCTTGAAAAACTACTTGTGAACTCGGGTGGAATGCTAGAGATCTCAAATGGGGGATTGCAATCCTTGGAGGCATCAACAAACACCACAACGTCATGCTCGGCTAACACCGTTGAATCTTCAACTACAAGCTGATAATTTGATTCAACGTCCAAATTTCTAATTCCTTGAGATTCCATGATGGAGGCACAAGCAGGACCGAGCCCATCATCCTGACGTCCGGGATTCCCATATCCTATTAATAAGACTTTAATTGGCTTCATAACTACTAATCACGAATCTTTTTATCCAAAATATTGCCCTCTCTATCAAAAAGCTCCACTTCAAGCGCCATTTGCCCAAGCGCGTGTGTCGCACAAGAAAGGCATGGATCGTAAGCTCGGATAACTACTTCAATGCGATTGAGCAATCCTTCTGTAATCTTACTATTGCTTAAGAAGTGTTCTGCAACCTGCTTCACAGCTTTATTCATTGGCGTGTTATTATTAGTGGTCGAGACAATCAAATTTGCCATTGTAACTTGATCATTCTCATTAACCTTATAATGATGGAAAAGAGTCCCCCTTGGTGCTTCAATCAACGCGATGCCTTCTTCTCTTCTCTTTCCCGTTACAACAAGATCGGTGCCTTGGAGGTCTGAGTCATTAAGAAGCTCATTTATCTTTTCTGCCGAATGCAAGATTTCAATAATGCGCGCCCAATGGTATGCCATGCTAATGTTGTTCGGTTTGTTATTGGTCAGAGACATAAAGTCTTTACGCGCTGCCTCTGCCTCGGGAGTGTCAATAAAGTCGCAAGTATTCAACCTCGCAAGCGGTCCAACTCGATACCAACCGTCCTCTGGTCCAATTGATTTAATGAATGGGAACTTCATGTATGACCATGGGCGTACTTCTTCAGCTATAAAGTCCACGTATTTTTGATAGTCCACCTGATCGAAGATCTTGTTGCCCTGCCAGTCAATTGCTCTCAAATTGCCTTCGTATAGATCCATGGCTCCATCTTGCCTGATGATCGAAAGATGATTGGAGTCAAAGGTTCCAAAAGGAGTCAGTTCATTTAGATGCGTTAGTGTGTATTCTTTAACAAGTTTAAGCGCGTCACGAGACCATTGAAGCATTTGAGGCATATCCTTTAAGAAAATGTCTCTTTCAGCAATGCTTAAATTTTTGTTGATGCCACCAGGAATTGCGCCTGTTCCATGAATTTTCTTTCCCGCTGTGGCTTTAATGATCTCTTGGCCGAATTTGCGCATCATTACGCCTTGTATAGCGAGTTCCCTATGTTCCTTTGCGACACCAATCACATTTCTAGTGGACGGATCGGCATCAAAACCAAACAGCAAATCGGGAGATGATAAATGGAAGAAATGCAAT
Organism: SAR324 cluster bacterium; assembly: GCA_012797725.1. The sequence continues at coordinate 10,186 of JAAZON010000326.1, forward strand.
GAATGTGACTGAAATATCTGCCCATAATGCATGAGTCGACGCATCTTTTCTGCGGTAGGGGTCAGTATATCTGCCCCAACTATACGATCCATTGCTTTGGCTGCGGCAAGGTGGTGACTAACGGGACAAATTCCGCATAAACGTTGCACTAATACAGGGACTTCCCAATAAGGACGACCTTGAATGAAGCGCTCAAAGCCTCTGAATTCAACGATGTGAAGACGCGCATCGGCAACCTTGCCATCGTCGTCGAGGTGAATTGTCACCTTTCCATGCCCCTCAACTCTTGTCACAGGCTCAATCGTGATTTTTTTCGTGTTGTTTCTAGTCTCAACGCTTTCCATAGATTTAGTCCTCATTAGTCGTATTTTATGAGCTCATACGGAAATTCTAAAGGATTGTTCTTTAGAAGACCAACTAAAGCTTGCCAGATTGTGTCAGCGCTCGGTGGACAGCCTGCCAAGTGATAGTCGATTTTCACCACTTCATGTGCAGGATAAACTTTGTTCAAAAGGAGAGGGATCTCAGGATCGTCAGGTATTTTACCAGAGGGATTATAAACGGTTGGACCATTTAAATACGCTTCTTCAAAACATTCTTTAAGAGATAAGGGATTCCGCATCGCAGGTATGCCACCCATGGTTGCGCAATCTCCCACAGAAACCAAGACATCACAACATTTTCTGAATTCCTTAAGCACTATAACATTTTCTTCATTTGCGCACCCTCCTTCTATGAGGCCGACTGCGCAGCGTTGGCTAATATGTTTTAAGTCGTCAATTGGAGATCTGTCGAAATCTATAATATCCACAAGTTCCAATATTCTTTCATCGATATCGAGAATTGACATGTGGCATCCAAAACACCCACAAAGCGATGTGGTTGCGACCCTAGGCTTTCCCATCTGTTCCTTTCTCCTTTAAAATATCAGTTCCTATAGGTTGATGATCGTAGGTACGCTCTCCGATTGGAACTACGTAGCCTTTTCTTTTTGGAATTAAAGCACCCACTGGGCAAACCTGGAGGGCCTTATCTTTCACTTCTATCGATGTGCCCCCGAGTCCTTTGCTGCTGTTTGCAGCAAGAGCCTTCTTGGCTCCTCGATTGACGAAGTCCAAAGCATTCTTGCCGTCAATTTCTTTTGACGCACGTACGCAGCGTCCGCATAAAATACAACGATTATTGTCCAAAAGGATATCAGGATGAGTTGCATCAACATTTCTAGAGGGAGAGAGTTGTGGGAATTTCGGAGCCATTATTCCAAGGCGATATGCTTGTGCTTGAAGTTCACAGTTACCACTTTTCTCACAAAACATACAAAAATGATTCCCTTCAACAAAAAGCATGTCCAATATATCGCGTCGCAAATTGTTAAGTTCTTCGGTGTTGGCTTCAACTACAGCTCCGCTCATTACGGGCTGATTGCAGGCAGACTGTGGCCGACCATTCACTTTCACCGTACAAAGCCTGCAGCTTCCATGGATCGACAATCCTTTTAGGAAACAAAGTCTTGGAATATAAATTCCAGCCTCATCTGCTGCTTCCATGATAGTTTGCCCGGGCAGAGCCTCGACATTTTGTCCATCTATAATGAAACTAATCTTTTCTGACATAGACAATTCCTCAGGATTTAGTGTTTGGTTGGAGTACGTCCAGTAAGAGAGGCGGATTCGGCAAGGCTTTTCGCCAAATCGAAGTTGGGTGCTGAGCCGTTTGTCCCGTGAGCTTTTGCTCTCTCATATAACGATGGAAAATTCTTAATGCTGCTTAAAATCGGGTTTGGCGATGTTTGACCAAGGCCGCAGCGGCTAGCCAACTTAACAGAGTTAGATAGAGTTTCAAGCATTTGAACGGTTGAGGCATCAGCATTGTTCTCAAGGACTTCGCGGATACCCCTCAGCAGAAGCACATTTCCCACCCGGCAAGGAGTACAGTAGCCACAGCTTTCATCTACAAAAAATTCCATAAATGCTTCGACTACATGAAGAAGATTGCGCCCAGTGCCAAAAATCATTATGGAGCCGCCTGTTGCAAGATCGTCAAAGCATATTTTACGTTCAAATTCTTCAGGTGGTACCAGTATGCCCGAAGGGCCTCCTACTTGCACTGCAATTGGGCTGTTTGCTCCAGCTTTCTCCAAAACTTCTTTAAGAGAAATTCCAAATGGAACTTCAAAAATTCCAGGACGACTACAATCACCAGAGATACTAAGCACCTTCGTTCCGCTGCTCTTTTCGTTGCCAATACCTGCAAACCATGCAGCGCCTTTTTCAATTATGCGCGCAGCGCAACAAAATGTTTCAACATTATTTACTGAAGTGGGAAGTCCCAAATAGCCTTTTTGCGCCGGAAATGGGGGTCGATTTTTTGGATCTCCACGAAAGCCTTCACATGAACTAATCAGAGCCGTTTCTTCGCCACAGACATAGGCACCGGCACCGAGCTGAATTCTTATGTCAAAGTTAAAGTCATTTTTGCCTAATATATTTTTGCCTAGCAATCCTTCTTTGCGATGAGTTTCAAGCACTGATTCCAAATATGCTCGAAGATACGCATACTCACCCCTTAAGTACAGAATTCCTGTATCTGCGCCTATTGCATAGGCGCCTATAGCCATGCCTTCAAAGAGAAGAGACGGACGTTCTGTCAGTATGACTCGATCTTTAAATGTACCAGGCTCGCCTTCATCTGCATTGCAAATTAGAACCTTTTTGTTGCCTTCAGCGGCTCTGGTAAATTCCCACTTCATTCCTGTTGGGAATCCAGCTCCGCCTCGGCCTCTAAGGCGAGCTGTTTTAACTGCACGAATTACTTCTTGGGGACTTAACTGCAATGCGTTTGAAAGCGCTACACCACGTTTCATTTCATCAAAGATCACAATCCCTGTTTCTCTAATGTGGTTGCAAACCATAGCTCGCACTAGTTTGTGTGCATTATTCCCGTCTCCATACTCTCGAACCAACTTAGACGGATCCTTATGTTCTTTGAGGGAAGCCACCAAGTCTTTAACGTGATCCGGACTTAATTTAGTAATGACCGTATCATTTATCAGAGCTGCGGGAGCTTGATCACTCATTCCAATGCAGGGGGTATAATCAAGAGAGAATAGTGCATCTGGAGTTGATTGGCCCATCTTGATACCCAAGACCTCAGAGAAGGCCTTGGCTACTGCCTCAGCTCCTTTGAATTTATCGATTATGTCATTGCATACCCGGATGTTGATAAGACCCTTCGGGCTTTTAGATAGGAACGAATAGAAAGTGCTCAAACTTTCAACACTAACGCGAGGTATCTGCAACTTTTTGGAGATGCATTCTATAGCCGCTTCGGAAACTGAACCAGTCTTTCTTTGAACTTCAATTGCAATGTCCATTAGACGGGACTTATCGTTCCCATAATGATCGCAAACTTCCTCAACAACCCTTACGCTATTCTGATTCATAAGAAGCCACCAAATATGTTTTCATTGAAAAAGATATGAAAGTACTAGCTTTTCCCAGTCCCTTTTTCAACTATAGCCGGGTAATTTATTGACATGCAAAGCCTTTTTTAGGGGTGGATTGAGTTTTTCTTTGGATAAGGGCAAAGTTGTCATTATGGGATGGTTCAGTAGAAGCAAAGCACCAAAGCCGATAGCAGATGATAGCCTAAAATCTGCTATTCCTGATGATATATGGTCAAAATGCCCGGATTGCTCCTCAATAATTTACACCAAGGAATTGCGTCGTAGTGGGGGCGTCTGTGTAAAATGCAACTATCATTTCCGATTGTCCGCACAACAGCGAATTCCGAGTTTGGTTGATAGGCATTCCTTTGTGGAAATGGATTCCAAGCTTCGAGCTTCGGATCCTCTCAATTTTAGGGACTCAAAGCGTTACAGAGATCGAATTAAAAAGGCCGAGAAATCAACGGATTCCAATGAAGCGGTTTTAACTGGTAGAGCTCGGATTTTAAATATCCCAGTGATGTTAGGCGTCTTTAACTTTGCCTTTATGGGTGGGAGCATGGGCTCGGTAGTGGGCGAGAAGCTTACTAGACTCGTGGAAGCTGGAGAGCGTGAAAGGATACCAGTAGTAATAGTATCAGCTTCTGGAGGCGCTAGAATGCAAGAGGGCATATATTCTTTGATGCAAATGGCTAAAATTAGCGCGGCATTAGCAAAGTTAGCAAAAGCAAGGGTTCCCTATATTTCTGTTCTTACAGACCCAACTACAGGAGGTGTTGCAGCTTCTCTGGCCATGTTAGGAGATGTAATAATTGCAGAACCTAAAGCCCTTATTGGTTTTGCAGGTCCTAGAGTTATTGAGCAGACTATTCGTCAAACCTTGCCCGAGGGTTTTCAGAGAAGTGAGTTTCTTTTAGAACATGGAATTATTGATAGAATTGTGCCGCGTGCGTTTTTGAAGGACGAGATCGCCAAGATCCTTAGTAATTTCGGTTTTTCGGCCTAATCTAATTGTCTAAAAAGGGGTAATTGCTCTTTTTTGGGAATCTGGTAATCCTGGAGTTGAACTGCTTTCGAATAACCGGAGTGAAATTGAAGCAAATTGTTTTCTCGTCTCTTTTCAGCTTAGTGCTATTGCTCCAAGGCAACTTCATCTCAATTAATGCCGAGGCGCAGGATAGTTCTACTGGGACAAAAAAGATAAAACTTTTTGCAGAAGACTCAGCAGAATACAAATCACAAAAGTCACAAGCGACATCTCAGTACCTTAAGTCAGAAGCAGCGCCGCCTGAAGAGGTGAATTTCAAAGCTTCATCTATTGAAGTGCTAAAAGACACCAACCAGGTGAAAGGTACTGATGGTGTCATAATATCGGGCCGCAATATTCAGGTGCAGTCTGATACTGCGCTTTATAACTCCGAGAGCAAGAACAGCGAACTGGAAGGTAATGTGCATGTAACTGGGGATCTTGGGAAAATTGAGGCTGACTCCGGGAGTTTTAATTTAGAGAACGAAACAGGAGAGTTTGTTAACGGAAGCTATCAAGTCGAGGATGGTGCCTATACTTTGAAGTCTGAAAGTATGAAAAAACTTTCTGAAACTGAGCTGGAATTAACAAAGAGTCTCTTCTCAACATGTGATTGTCCGGATAAAGAAATGCCGTGGCGCTTCAGAAGTAGGCGCTGTTCTGTAACGCAGGAAAGCTATGCGCATTGTTATGGGACAAGTTTGGAGATGTATGATGTTCCAATACTGTACACGCCCTATTTAGGGTTTCCGGTTAAGACAGAGAGATCCTCCGGCCTTTTAATTCCGCGCATTGGTGTAAGTAACGAAGATGGTTTCTTGTACCGCCAACCGCTCTATTTGGTGATTGATGATTACTCCGATATGACTTTGACACCGTTCACTGAGACCCAAACGAGAAACGGCTCTTTTTTGGACTACAGAAAAGCATTCTCAAAAAGAAGCTCAATTAATAGTCGTTTTATTTATTCGAATGAAAGACCAAGAGACGGGGATCTTAGGGGAACAAATATCGAGGGGATTTACAATCCAGAAAGCGAGGACGACAGCTATGGAGGCTATTACAAACAAAGATGGTCAA
>JAAZON010000327.1 GCA_012797725.1 SAR324 cluster bacterium
ACCACTTGCCCCTTGAGCACAACTTTGCCATCTTCAACTTCAACATTAAGTGTATAAGGTTTTGGAATATCTGCTCTTGCCACTGCAGCAGAGATATCGTTGCTGATCTCTTGATCCCTGTCGTATGCAAAGGCTAGTGCACTGAAAAGAAAAATCAGTGCGAACACACTAGATAAATTCTTTTTCATATTAGCCCTCCCAGTTTTAGTCCATTGATAATTATAATCAATTATCTATATCTTCCGCAAACTCAAAGAAGCATGCGTAGCCAAAGAGATGTCAGTGTTAATAAATACTTCCAAGAGACGTAAAATTAATGTTCTTATTCATTTTTTTTACAAAGATCATCCTTTTCCTTTTATCTAATCTGTATTAGACGTTATATATAAAACTTGAGAAAAGAGGGAACGTACGTGCTTTTCTTCTTTTGGTTCTTGAAGGAGTGTGTCATTGCAAATAACTGTAATGCAGGGAAGGGGGTTTATCATTCTAAAGGCCACTTTGGAAATTAGGGAATGTCAGAGGGATTAACTGAAAAACTTTCTCATACACCGTATACTGAAGTGACGAATAATATTCGTGTATCTGTGCTTCCTGAACATTTAGAGGAAGCCTCGGATATTTCGGCTGGTGTTTATGCGTTCAATTACACAATACGCCTTGAGAATTTAGGAACTGAAATTGTGCAACTTCTCGAGCGTCATTGGGTAATTTACTCGGGAGATTTCCGCCTTGCGGAGGTAGTGGGGCCTGGTGTTGTTGGCGAGAATCCTGTGCTAGAGCCCTTCTCGAGTTTTGAATACCAAAGTAGTGCTATAATTCAGCACCCGTACGGTTCAATGCATGGAAGTTACACTTTCCGCTCTCAGGATGGAAAGTTCTTTCAAGTGGTAATTCCAAAGTTCGATTTGCTTTATCCCGTGATTTATCACTAAACGGCCTAGATCTTGAAGTTTCTATCGGATAAAAAAGGCAGAGCTTTTGGCTCCGCCTTTCGTCTGTGCTCACAGGTATTTCTACTAATATCTGTACTGAGCTGATTTATAAGGCCCCTCGATTGGAACTCCGATGTATTCAGCCTGCTCTTTTGTGAGGGTAGTAAGATGTACTCCCAGTTTATTGAGGTGCAATCTTGCAACCTTTTCATCAAGGATCTTTGGTAGTGTATATACGCAAATCTTGTATTGGCCTTTCTTGGTATAAAGCTCAATCTGGGCAAGTGATTGATTTGTGAACGACGTGGACATGACGAAACTTGGATGGCCTTCGCCGCACCCGAGATTCACCAGTCGACCCCTTGCCAAAATTATTAGCTCTCTCCCATTGGGCATAACAAATTTATCCACTTGGGGTTTAACCTGGTATTCTCTCACTTCGGGGTTGTTTTCCAGCCATGCCATGTCTATTTCGTGATCAAAGTGTCCAATATTGCAAAGAATGGCCTGATCTTTCATTGCCAGAAAATGTCGATCTGTAATTATTTTCATGTTTCCAGTGGCTGTTACAAAAATATCACCCAAAGGAGCCGCTTCTTCCATTGTTACTACGGGATAGCCTTCCATTGATGCCTGCAGGGCAATTATTGGGTCTATTTCTGTTATCAAAACACGCGCGCCTAGTCCTCTCATAGCTTGAGCACACCCTTTACCGACATCACCATAGCCGGCTATGACCACAACTTTGCCTGCAACCATTACACCAGTAGCTCTCTTAATGCCATCCGATAGGGATTCTCGGCAGCCATAGAGATTATCGAACTTAGACTTTGTTACTGAGTCATTAACATTAAATGCGGGAATTCTAAGCTCTCCCTTTTCCTGCATTTGATAAAGACGAGCCACGCCTGTAGTGGTCTCTTCAGAGACGCCACAGATATCAGGAAGTAAATGGGGGAATTTCTCGTGAACCATTTTAGTTAGATCACCCCCATCATCAAGGAGTAGGTTAGGGCCTTTATCTCCAAACATGAGACTCTTTTCAATGCACCAATCATAGTCTTCTAATGTTTCGCCTTTCCATGCAAAAACGGGAGTGCCTGTTGCTGCGATTGCTGCAGCTGCTTGATCTTGGGTTGAATAAATGTTGCAGCTTGACCAGCGCACCTCAGCTCCCAGGGTCTTCAGCGTCTCTATTAACACTGCCGTCTCTATAGTCATGTGAAGACAACCAGCAATGCGAGCCCCTTTTAATGGCTTCGACTGGCCATATTCTGCGCGAAGTGCCATAAGGCCAGGCATTTCTTTTTCGGCCATGTCAATTTCTTTACGCCCCCATTCGGCGAGGCTTATGTCAG
>JAAZON010000328.1 GCA_012797725.1 SAR324 cluster bacterium
CATTAACGAAGAAGAAGAGAGGCAAAAAAAGCAATTTTTACAGAAAGCAGCTCCCTTCAGGAAAGCACTCCGGGAGATCCACGCCCATTTCGATTCCATGAAAAGCAGCTCAAGGGCATCTGCTCAAAAACGAGCTGAACTTGAGAAGAAATATAATAGAATGCTTCTTAAGAATTCTCAAAGAATAGAAGCTCTCAACTTGAATCAACGCCAGTTTAACAAAATGTGCGATGCAATTAAAAGTGCGTACTTTGAGGTCAAACAGGCCAATGATGAACTTCGGGAGTTAGAGAAAAAACTTGGTAAAAGCAGACAAGAGCTGCTTGAAGTTTCTGGAGATTTGAACTCAAACGATCAACTTGCATTCAAAAGAGCGTGTCGAAGGCTTAGACTAAAGGCGTCGGAAGCGAGAAATCTTGGAGAAAAGCTTAATGAGATAATTGAGAAACGATCAGAAGTTGAGCGGCGTGGAGTAATGAATCTAAGCGATTTTGAGATTTCAGTTGAAAGACTGCGAGACGGGGAAGTCCATGCCTACGAAGCCAAGAGGGAATTGGTTGAAGCAAATCTTAGATTGGTTGTTTCGATTGCAAAAAAATATACCAATAGAGGTCTGCAATTTCTGGATTTGATTCAGGAGGGAAACATTGGTCTAATGAAGGCGGTTGATAAATTCGAGTATCAACGAGGTTATAAGTTTTCTACCTACGCAACCTGGTGGATTCGTCAAGCAATTACAAGAGCTATAGCAGACCAAGCTCGAATTATACGAATTCCCGTTCACATGATTGAGACTATAAACAAACTGGTTCGAACCTCAAGGCAACTCGTTCAGGAGCTTGGTAGGGAGCCGCTACCGGAAGAGATTGCGGAGAAAATGGAAATTCCGCTTGATAAGGTCCGAAAGGTATTGAAAATTGCGAAAGAACCCATATCACTTGAGACTCCAATAGGGGAGGAAGAAGATTCTCATCTTGGAGATTTTATTGAAGATAAGCGAATCATTTCTCCTGCGAATCAAGTCGTCAACATGGATCTTCAAGAGCAGACTCGAAGAGTACTTGCCACTCTAACCCCTCGTGAAGAGAAAGTCCTTAGAATGAGATTCGGCATTGGTGAAAAGAGCGATCATACCCTTGAAGAAGTCGGACAGAATTTTGATGTGACTCGTGAGAGAATTCGGCAGATTGAGGCAAAGGCATTAAGGAAACTTCGTCATCCGAGCAGAAGCAAAAGACTTAAGGGCTTTGTAAATTAGTCTAGTGGAGGCAGCTGACTATGCTACGAGTTAGTATTGTGTTGATTCTCTCGAGTCTCATCTTATCTTGTGGTCGCTATGGTCCACCTCGTCCGCCAGAGGTCTTTGCTCCCAAAGCCGTGAGTGAATTGCTAGTTACTCCAGCATCCGACAAATTAACTTTTCAATGGAAATCTCCTGAGAAGGATCTTCGCGATAAGGAATTGAAGAGCCTAGATGGTTACTACGTAATGAGAGCAAGCGAGAAAGATGTCAAGAATAGTTCTGAGTTGGAGAAGTCATTAGTTAAAATAGGAGAGGTCGATGATCCTAATGTTAAAGAAAGAGACAAACTCAGGAAGGAGGCTAGAGAGAAGGGAGAGATTTCAAGGCGAGTACATATTCCCTCAGAGAAGAAAATTTTTACATTTGAAGATAAAGACCTTAACGTGGGCGAGACCTACCTCTATCGCATTATTCCGTTCAATCAGGGTGATGAGAAAGGTAAGGCTTCATCAATCGTGAAAGTATTATTTAAAGGCGAACAAAGCGATATCATGATGCTTGAGGATGAGCAAGCTTTGGATGAAGGAGTCCCAGAGTCACCTTTCGGTGCTGATGAGGATAAAACTGCGGAAGGCGGTCTCTTGAAAATTAATCAATGAGTATCAAGTGATACAAAGAATATTCTTTCTAAAGGTTGAAGGCTGCGGTAATGACTTCATTGTTCTTGAAGACATTGGTCTTTCACCAGATTCTTGGCAGATTCTTTCCAGAAAGATGTGCGATAGGCATTTCGGGATTGGTTCAGACGGACTAATGCTCCTACCGTCAAACCCTAATCCGGAAACCAAAATACCAGTCCGAATGTTCAATCCAGATGGTTCTGATATGGGAATGTGCGGGAATGGTATTCGTTGTATTTGCCGCTACTTATGTGTTAAGGAATTTGTCGCTACGTCCGAATTCACGCTGTATTTTGATGTAATGGGGCGAGAAATTATTTGTTCATCTGATGATCAAGCACATAATGTCAGGGTAAACATGGGAGCTCCCTCATTTCGGCCCGAGGATTTGCCTATAAGGACCGACAAACCCGCTACAGATTTCAATTTAGCACTGGGGGAAAGAAACTTCCGATGTTCAGCACTTTCGATGGGGAACCCACACTGTGTAATTCCAGTGGATTCTTTCGATGATCTGAGCATTGAGAGCCTTGGCCCAATGATAGAAAATCACCCTCTCTTTCCCAAGAGAACGAATGTTGAATTTGTTGTTGTAAAGGCACCAGACTATCTGATACTAAGGGTATGGGAACGTGGAGCTGGCCAGACTTTGGCCTGTGGCTCCGGTGCCTGCGCCTCTTTGGTTGCAATGAACACCTTGGGCTTTTGCAAAGGGACAGCACAAATTGAGCTTCTTGGTGGAAAAGTCTTAGTGGAATGGGGTGGAGAGGACAAGGAAGTTTTTCTTACAGGTCCTGCAAACGAGGTTTTTGAAGGCTTTTATAATTTTGAAACTTTCAAATAGATAGAAGGAAGAGCTTATGACTATTAACAAAGACACTCTAAGAGGAACCTTTCCAGCGATTGTGACCCCCTTTAGCAAGGATGGAGCAAACGTGGATTTTGACTCTCTTCACAATCTCATTGAATACCAAATCTCGGCTCGAGTTGATGGTCTTGTCGTGTGTGGCTCCACAGGTGAGGCCCAAACCTTGACAGATGATGAGTACCAGAAGGTCGTATCTTTCACAAAAGAGAAGGTTAATGGCCGAGTTCCAGTGATTGCAGGCATTGGCACAAATTCAACTCAAAAAGGTATCGCTGCAGCAAAACTGTTAGATGAAATCGCTGTAGATGGAATACTCTTGGTCGCGCCAATGTATAATAAACCGACCCAGAAAGGGATCATCGCACACTTTGAGCAAATTAAACGTGCCACAAGGTTGCCGATAATTGCATATAATGTACCTGGTAGAACCAGCGTTAATATTCTACCTGCAACCATTGCTACTCTAGTGAAGCAAGGAACGATTTGCGGTCTTAAAGAGGCCTCTGGTTCAATGGATCAGGTATTGGACATTCTGTCATTAGTGCGCGATGATTGCGCCGTTGTTTCTGGAGAAGATTCACTTGTCTGTGCTCTCATGCTTTCAGGTGGAAAGGGAGTTATTTCCGCTTCGGCCAATATAATTCCTGAGATTTTTGTTGAGATCACAAGTGCTGCACTTAATAAAGAATGGGAACGCGCAAAGGAAGCTCAATATAAGGCCCTGCCATGGGTTCGCTTGATGTTTGCAGAAACAAACCCAATACCTGTAAAAACTGCTGTGGCGCTTAAAGGAATTATAAAATATCCAACACTACGTCTGCCCTTAATGCCAGCAGAAGACGCTACAATTGAAAAGATAAAAGCACTACTGGGCTAGTGGTGTTTTTCAACAAGTCTTTTCTTTGTCAACAATCATTGCTAAGCGGCACTAGCGACATGACTTTCATCGCGCAAGCCTGAAGGGAGCCAAATAACAAGGCAAATCTACATCTCAGATAGAGACACCACCCAAAGGGCCGACCAGTTTCTAGTGAAAAGATTTATCAAGCGGCAATGAGAGCGCTCAGAAGAAAAGTTCGCTTTGCGGACATTATTTATGAGGATCGCTCTAGTATAAGGCAGTAAGCATTCTGTTCGGAATAGGAGTTTAGATCCTTGAGAAGATAGTCTCTAAAATTCTTTTTGTATTCGAGTCTTCACTTTTCGTCAATTTGAGTTGCGAAGGGGAAACAAGAGAGCGACCCAAGATGTTTAGAAGATCTTCTTTGGAGTCCGCAATACTCAGAAACGGTTGTCGTTCGAGAATCCTCCTGAATTGGTAAGGATAAACTTGATCAAAAGCCTCATCGGAAATCCCCTTAATCGGCAAAAAGATTCCATGTGTGCCGTTGCCACGCAAAGAGACATAATTAATCTCGGTACTAAAAAGTCCAAGTACAAAACTAGATGCCGCGCAAAGAGCAGCACAATTACAGATTGCACCAGAAGCATTCACAATCTTCAGATTTCCCTTCTCGCTCCCGATCTCGATATCAAAATCTCTTGAAGCTTGATAGAATAAGTCTCCTCTTGAATCTCTGGGATGGGGTCGCAGCGCAAGTGTTATATGCTTCTCTTTATTGTTCAGCGCAAACTCATTTACCACTTCGAGGACTGCTTTCCAAAGCCGGATATTCATATCTTCTTTGCTATGTTCAGAAGAAATGAGGTGCTCCGAATAGGGAGTTCCTAAAAAAGTTATAAGATGAGAGTCGCTTGGAAGCTCAAGTACACTTCGAACTCTTTGAACCTCATCTGCTCCAACCTGAATTGCATCCAGTCCAGGAATTCCACAAATTATTTTGTTAGGAGCTATACCCTTATGATTTTCAAGAAACATTTTTTTTGCTAAATTGTCACTAACAAAAACCAGGTCGATTTTATCTTGATTTCTCAAACTCCCCTCGGACAATCTAGTCCCCCAACTATCCATAATATAAAAGAGATGCTTTGCGCTGATGAACTCTGCCAGACCGGATCTCAACGCAGGCGCACTTTCATGAGTTAGAAGTAATGCGTCAACTGCGTCAGCAACTCTGGCAATGTCAAAATGTATAGAATTTTCGCTTTTGATTAGTTGAAAATATTTTGAAATAGAATCTTTAGCAAAAGCGTGTGAACCATATCCATCACTAATTAGTGAAATACTTTTACAACGATTATCAATTAGGAGTTTTCTGATCAACGGTTCACATTGGTTGAATCCACCTGGATCTGCAAAACTCAACATGAAATGAGCACCGTCTTTCCTTGGCTTGCGATGCACCCATATTTTGCTTTCGAGCTTTTCGAGAAAGCTAACAGCATGCTCATTCAAAAATTTTGCGCAGCTTTCTGTCCCGATTGAATCAAGTATAACTTTGCGAGAATTATCATCAAGATAGGGAAGAAGTTCCTACATATACCTTTGGAGAAATGATTGAGGAGATTGATCTGGGTACTCTAGCAAAGCCATAGGTGGTAAATTCAAAGTTAATTACTGAAGACTAATCTCAATTAAACTGAGTCTTGCATCTGGGAATTTTGGGGTTTGAATGCACCTCAGAATGGTATGAAATTAGACCATGAGCAGGTCTATTACCATGGTCATATCGATTTAACAAGTTGTTTCAGTATCTTATGCTCATGAGTGATATCCTTAGCTATGCCACTTCAATATTAAGATAAATCCTTAAAGTTTCAGAATTGCATTTTCAACAACCTGTTGGTATAACATGGTTCTTGTTGTTTTTTGCAGTATCTTCGTATTGTTATATCCATTGTAGTCGTGTATAGCTACAATATAAAGGTTTAATGCCTTTAAGAGCTTAGGGCTCTGATAGTTCTATATTTTTAGGTCTAACCAAAAAACGTTTTGTTGAGAGAAGGACGCCATGGTTAAAAGGGAAAAAGCAAATTATATGATTCAATCAGTTTCCCACTCACTCGATGTAATCGAGGAATTGTGTAAAGCAGGTGGTGAGATTGGTGTTACTGAACTCTCAAAGCGTCTGAAACTTCACAAGAATAATGTTTTCAGACTGCTTGCCACTCTTGAGCTTCGAGGTTACGTAGAGCAGAACTTGGAGACGGAGAATTATCGCCTGGGTGTGAAGGCTTTGCAACTTGGTCAAGCTTATTTATTACAAAGTGATCTTGTGGGCCGTGCATATCCAATTCTTAAGGCTTTATCTGAGCAGATTGGAGAGACTGTGAGTCTTGCCATTCTTCAGAATGGGACGATTTCTTATCCAGTGAGTATTGAATCTAAGAGACCTGTTAAGGTGTCTCCGCGTATTTCGGTATCTATACCAGCCAAGCAATGTGCAGTGGGACGTTTATTAACGGCCCAGCTTCCAGACTCCACCTTGGAGGAGATTTTAGCCTCTAATACAGCGCAGGATGCAGCAATTAAGAATCAACTTAATGAGCTTCGAACAACTGGTCTGATAATTGATCGTGCTGCTACTGAAGCCGATGTGCTGGCTTTGGGTCGGATTATTCGTGGTAATAACAATG
>JAAZON010000329.1 GCA_012797725.1 SAR324 cluster bacterium
CCTTTCACGACAGAGATGCTTCAAAGCAAAATTAACGCTGTTTTGTCCAAGGAACTCAAATAAGCCCGACTATCTTTTTAATGATCTTTGCATCGATAGTTCCAAACCTTGAAATTCTTTTTTGGTCAAGATCCGCTGCAATATCATCAAGGATGTTGCTTGTAGTAAAGCACATAGGATGTAAATCTCCAGCACCACCAATGAAGAGAAGCCTTGAGCCTTTCTCTTCATCATTAAGTGTGAGGAAACCTTGGATATACATTTCTTTCAATAAATTTGCAGGTCCATAGACTTTCTTTTCTCTTGAATCGTCTTTTGAGTCGATTTGACGACAAAGTTTAGCCAACTCTTCAATATTAGAGGAGCTTTCAATGTCATCGATAAAAAGCGTCCTGTATCCTACGATGATATAGGGTGTTTCATCGCCGCTGAGATTATCTTTTCCTACCAGTACTGGTATATAGCGCCTGTTGCCTTCCCTATATGGTGCGTTGGAAGAAGGAGGAGTGGTCTTCCAAGCTATATGTCGAAGAAAAACTTGATAATTGGGAAGTTCTGAATTTAAGCAATCCGCATCGACTATTTCATAGTGCCCATTCTTTCTTATAAGAGGATAAGAGTTATTATTTCCTTCCCAGACTTGTTCGGGGCATCTACCGTTTGGTCTAAAGAACTCTTTAACCTCAATCCCATTCTCAATTTTTCTAAATGCAGATGGAATTTCGCTCAGAGCCAAGAGCCCTTCCGTTGCTTTTCCTGGTCCACAATCTACATCAAAGGCCTTGCAATAACCTGTCGGCCGAAGAGTAACACTGCAAAGAACGTCATCCTTCCGCCTTTGCAAGGCACGAATTCGAATGTTCTTCATGCCCTCCACTCCCTTAAACAGCAATTTCGCTTTAGTCATTTGCCGGATGTCGGGCAGAGAGTAAAAATGCATGACAGCCTTTTGGTTCTCCTTTGCGTCCACGCCACTCAGAATATAAGTCCCATTAAGCTTGCAGATTTGTGGATCCTGAAGATTCACAGGGAAAAGCTCCAGTAAGTTAAAGTGAAGTTCAGATCCACTGAAAACGACATCCTTGATTTCTTCGATTTTTCCAGAAAACTTTAGCAAGGCAGTTCTATAATCATACTCATCATCTCGGCTCTCTAAGCGAGCAAAAGCGAAAAGCTCACCTTCCTGTGTTAGAATGAAGTCTGAAAGGTTGTAGATGGACCAACCCTGAAAAAACCCTCCGTTAAAATAATCTAAATTATCACATATTAATTTTATCTCATATCTATTTGGATCTTGCGCTAGAACAAGACATGGAGGATCAAATCCTGAGGGTAAGTCAATACCGACTTGTGCCAAATATTCTGTTGCATGAATCCCAGAAAGGAACTTCGGGTTTTCTACCAACGGGCCTAGCTTCACAGGCGACAAGGATCCAATCTGTGATATAAGCCTCAACTTGGGAACCGAACCCTTAAATATTGCCCCAACCATCACTTCTTATTTGCGACTAAGTAACCTTTGACTATTAGTTTAGCAGGTGTCAGTAACTTAAGCTAAACTTCCAAATATGCACTTTAACCTATTTCTCATGACTGTTCTGTTCTGTCTATCCCCTATGTAGAGGAGTTGTGGTTTTAGAAGGATTTGCGCTTATCCGACAATAAAAGAAGCCTTTTTTGAAGCCATTTCGACAAGACTCTCAGCCGGCTTAAAACGCTTCCCGTGTTTTTGTTCCAAGCCTTTGAGTAGCTCCAAAACATGAGCGGCACCAATAGTGTCCAAATAGTAAATTGGCCCACCTTTAGATGCGGGGAATCCAGCTCCTAAAGTAATTGCAAGATCAATTTGATTTATAGCTTCTTGACCAG
>JAAZON010000330.1 GCA_012797725.1 SAR324 cluster bacterium
AAAGAATAAAATAGTTGTGGTTCCCCCGGAGGATAGTTCTTCTAAAGAAGAGATTGATATAATAGCCTGAGTTAAGTCGGATTTCCGACGCTCTCAGCACAATTTCGAGCAAGCTCCTGTAGCTCCACAGGTTTTGCAAGGCATTTGTCAACTCCAGCCTTCAAATAATTTTCTACATCAAAGGCAAATGCTCGCCTACTAAGAAGAATGATTGGAATCTTGGGGTTCTTCGAGTACTCTCGCAGAGCGCTCACAAGCTCTTTCTCTGTGCCCTTTTCTATTTCCGGTAATGAATCATCTAGAACAACAACAGAGATGTCCGAATTCTTCAAGACTTCAACTGCTTCTTCACTGGTACTAGCGTATGCCAAAGAAAATCGATATTTTGCCAGATATCGACCTGTTGTTTTGCGCTCTTCATTCTCTCTGCTGAGTATCAAAACAGACTTGCCATGGCCAAGTATCTCTTCATTTACTGAAGCGGGCTTTTCCTCTTCTTCATTGCTCAACTCACCCGCTGGCAGAATTATCCAAAATTGAGATCCCTTGCCAGGCTTTGAAACGAAATCAATGCTACCATGATTCAGTTCGACAAGTTTTCTAGTCAAACTCATCCCCAATCCAGTTCCCATCTGTTTACTGGAATATTCGTTCTCAATTCTCTCGAAGGCAGCAAAAACCTTCTCTCGGTCGGTGTCTCGAATGCCAATGCCTGAGTCACGAACGTTTATTTTTATTTTATTTGATGGCACCCTTTCGGCCCAAAGGTCGATGCTTCCACCATTTGGAGTATATTTCACCGCATTTGTCAGCAGATTAATTAGAATCTGCCTCGCATGCCTTTTGTCGCATTTTACACCAATATTTGGCCCAATACTTCTGTATATCAAACGATGTGATTTAGCTTCTGCCTGGACGGAAATAACCTTTCTTATGTCACCCAAGAGTTCATCGACATCCAAAACTACCGGATCAACATTAATACGCCCCGATTCCGCTTTGGCGTAATCCAGAACATCATTAATCAGATCAAGCAAATGTTTTCCGTTTGACTTGACCATGTCTAGCGTTTCTTTCTGGTCTGCACTGACTTCTCCGCACAGTCCCTCCAGAACTAAATCAACAGCATTCATCATGATACTCAAGGGACCACGGATTTCATGGCTCAAATTCGCCAGAAAACCTGTCTTTGCTTTGAGAGACTCTTCAGAGATCTGATGCATTCTAAGCAACTCTTTTGTAAATTCAGTATTGAGAACTGCCATGCTGCTTTGAAGCGCCAAAAGATTTAAAATCTGGAAATCGCCATGCGTGGGCTCACGGCCGCCTTTCAAACCAACTCGTAAATACCCTAAAATGCTTCCTGCAAACTTGATGGGTGAAACCATGACGCCAGCCTCTTCTTCCTCAGAAGAAAATATCATTTGGGTCGATTTTCTAAATGGCTTACCAAGCACAAAAGACGAGTGATAGAGTCCTGTGTCTCTGTCAACCAGAGCAAGCTCTACTGAGTCCGCGCCAAGAAGGCGGAAGCTAAGGGAAGTGATCTTTTCTAAACTTCTTGCCAATTCTTCCTTTGTAGCAAGTCGTTGCTCGACAGTGGAGGAAAGGATCGCCTCATCTCTCCTCTCGATTTCTCTTATGTAACGAAAAATCAGTGAGTCAATTGCCCCAGAACCTAGTTGTATGCGTAATCTCTCGGCAGATCTGCGAAGATGTTCTTCTACACGTCGCCAAACGATCAAGAGTATAGTGGCAAAGAGCCATGCAATCAGGTTAATAACAGCAATCAGGACTGTAGCCAGATCTCTTTGAAGAATAAGTGCCTGTAGCAGAGGTAAGACCCCCGCAAGTATCAGGAGGATCGGAAAGACACTTTTGATTTTTTCTGTAGCTATTTTCTTCATCAATAAAGCAAGCCCTTGAAGAGCTGACAAAATGGCTATATCTAGGATGCGCAACAGAATTAACAAGTTGAGGAAAAAGTGCCCTTTCTTAAAAAGGATCAACCTTATAAAAGGGTTTTATTGAACTCGCCTTCCACTTTGCACAAGAAAGGACCTTTCACCATTCAAGGAATAAATGTTTAATAAGCTGAAAGGACATAATTTCTCGGATTTAATGAGGAATGCAATATGGATTTAAAACAATACATTCGTGACATTCCAGATTTTCCAAAGCCAGGGGTCCTATTTAAGGACATAACCCCTATTCTTAAAGACTCTAAGGCTTTTTTATTTGTGATTGATGAATTGACTAAGGATTTGGAGGGAAGAACAGTTAATGCAATAGCAGCAGTGGAGTCTAGAGGTTTTATTTTTGGAGCGCCTCTAGCTCTTCGTTTGGGAGTTCCCTTTGTGCCACTTCGAAAACCAGGGAAACTTCCAGCTGAAACTCTTGGAGTTGAGTATGCACTTGAGTATGGAACAAATAGAATAGAGATTCATAAAGATGCCCTTAAAAAGGGAGAGCATGTTGTTGTTATTGATGATTTGCTTGCCACTGGAGGAACTGCAGCCGCTGCTTGTGAACTTGTCAACAAACTTGGAGCTCAAGTTGAAAAGGTTTTGTTTGTGATCGAACTTTCATTCTTAAGTGGAAGAGAAAAGCTTAAAGGTATTGATGTCTCAGCTCTTCTTTCTTTCGACTAGTGCCATACCTGAAGCTATGAACTCAGTTGCGAATAGTCTTGAATCAAGGGTTTAATTGGATTTGAGAATTCAACTCTTGTCGTTTTGAATGTGCTCAATAACGCTAGGAAGAGCTCTAGCAATTTGCTGCGAAAAAACATTAAACATCGACAGGTCTCGCTTATTAAATTCTTGCGCCTCGCTTGAGCGCGTTAGGATAACCAATGCGACAGCCTCATCATAGTTCACGGGTACGAGAAGAGCATTCATTTTGGAGAGCCATTCGGGGAGCTGGGTTGAGTTCTCCTGACCTTTTAAACATCTTCCGAGCGAATCTTCTCTTACCATTTTAATCAAAGCTTTCGCTTGCTCATCACTTGGCATTAAAAGTTCTGGAGCACTCCCATCTAAGGACACTGCATTATTAAGTACCCCACCTACGACGTCGAATTTCAACTTCGCATAGATGATTTCATCCTGGATAGTTGTAGGATAATAAAGGCAGATCTCACTTGCCCCAAATAATCTTTTTGCTTTCGCTAGTATATTAAAAAGCCCCTTAAAATATTCGTGAAGCTCTGCTAATCCAGCAGAGCGATCGCCAGGAATCTGATCGGACCTAGAATGAGGCAAGTTCTCATCGGTACCTATAATACTGTTAAAACCATGAGATCCACTGAAAGTTTCTATGAGAGAAGGCAGCCCCATCTTATTACCAAAAAGCTATAAGCACCTACTGCTATAATAGTATCCCCAAGCAGAGACTTATCAAAGATACTTTCAACATGGCCTTTGAAGCAATGCCCCGGGCTCTCAAAAATTAGACCTATTAGTTGACCAGTTTAATAATCAATTAGCCTTTGATATCAATGCGATTTCTTAGTCTGCATACAAGTTATGCTACCAATCCAATAGATAAGCCCATAATTTCTTTAAAGTATAGGCTTTTTAGGAGTGCAAAGTTGTCGTGAGCAAAGCAGAAAACTTAGTGGCAAATGAATATGATAGACGCCCTATTGATTTCAAGGACGAAGAATTTCCCTCAAATATCATTCATAGAGTCAGAAGCAGCGATGAGGGGCAGACAGCCATTGCAGATGTGATTCGGGGGAAAAATGCAATTGCACAAGTCTCTTTCTCAGAAGATGGTGCGAGGATTCAAGAGTTAAATGTTGCCTTTCTTCGCGATCCGGAGAGTGAAGAATACACAAATCGTGGACCGGAACAAATAATTTTTAAAATTTCAGCTGTTGATCCGAAATTGGAAAGTGATGCCTTGGATAGAGCATATACCCTCATCAAAAGACTGCTATTGAATGATGATTTAAGTATTAAAGAGACTAAGCAAGAGCTAGAGAACTTCGTTAAGAAGAACCCTAAAGTTCTTCTTCTTAGATATAATCCAGAAGAGCAAACGGAAATTTCAAATGGGCGCCTCGAGTTAATCGAAGATGCTTATAAATATTCGTTGAAGTCCGAGAGATTATCGAATTTGATTGATTCAAGAATGAAAGTGCCAAGTACCTATCTCCCCTATACTGATGAAGGTCGAGAATTTCTTCAGCAACAGCTTTCGGGAGATCTTCTTGTGTGTTTTGGTGATGGCAACTCCTTTGGCATTGCAAATAAAGCAGGATTTGAAAAAGAGTTGGATGAACTTTTGGAAATTGCTGCTTCTGCAATTGAAACTGAAATTGGTGTTCCATGCATGGTGATGAGGCGTGGAGGTGATGAACTTGTGATTGTGCTTCAGTATAGGGGAAGGAGGAGCTTCGATAATGCTCAAAAAGCAATAAATAAATTAAACAGCCTTTTTGAAAAGTGCCTTCCTCTTCGAGACGAAAGGGTCAGAGCTATGGAAGAGTACTCTAATTACAAACATGCAATGCACATAGTCAGAGAAAATTTCATGAAGTACCTGGGAAAGCATGAAGAACTGAGCTTTGAGTCTCAGGACTCATTTATTAGAATTTTTAAACATTATATTAATCAACATTATCTCGGTAAACGCTATTCAGAAAAAGAGCTTTCTAAACTGAAAATCGGTGAGATCCAGAGAGAAGCTGTTGATAAAGCATTTCGAAATCCAGATGGAACTTTTAAATATCCAGCACGTTCTCCTGGTACTTTTGATTTTGGTTGTGCAAAGCTTCATAAAGGCTTTTCGAGCGAAGATTGGATCCTTGCCCTCGCACAAGCAGAGCGAGAACTTGAAAGATCCAAAAAGCACACCAAAACTCAGTCGATGAAGGCAAACTGGGTTCCTGATAATATGGTTCTTCGAGACGCTGAGAAGGCTGAACTTGAAGAGGTTAGAAGAACTCATGCTAAGCTAAAAGAGCTTGATGCCTTCATCGCAAATCCTGGTCTTGACCGTGATGAAAGAGTGAAAGCGATATTTGAACGAAGTCGCCTTGGATCCCTGACTCCAGGGCTTCAACACCTGCATAAGATAGGAAATATTCAGAAAACACGAATCGGGGATGTTTTTCCTTTTAGTGAAAATGTAGAATTCCTCATGGTCCAGGGAGATTTGGAAAAATTTGGTATTATTAATAAAGTGCTTGGTATGAGCCGTGCTGATGAGATTATTGATTTGAACACAAGCAAAAGTCTGGAGATTTTAAAGAATGCCTTTCTGCTTCGCTACGGAGGAGGCGGCGATATATTAATTATTCCTATGAAAAAAGCTCTAACCCCTGAGAAGTCCGGGCAAAAGGATACTCAATTTTCAGAGCCTCAAGCTCCTGAGTTTTTGAAAGCGATGCTTAGGCGAAGGGCCTTTGATTACCATTTCGCCAAATATTCAAGTAATCCGCGGCTCAACGCAATAATTGAAATTGAGGATTCAGAGAGAGAGACTCTTGCTTCTATCGCCAAAGAACTAGGAATTGGAAACGGCACCTCTAAAAAAAAGAAAGATGGTGTGAAAGAGCTACGTCTTAAAGGCGCTGGGATCTCATTCAATTACTGGACTGTTAACGCAAGTCCGTCGGATTATTTAAAGGATTTGATCCCGAAATGAGCATAAGCGAATATGGCCTAGCGACGGCAAGTACCCTTTCTGAAGATAGAAATGCAATAGGAAAAATCCAATTCATGTTCATCAAGGGTTTAAATGCATTTCTAGCCTTGTATCTGTCTCTGTCCTTGAGGCTTTCACCATTAAGAAATCCAGAACGATCTTCTCCTCCCCCGGGGGTGAACTAGACGTAAGCTCGCGACCCTTACTTTCCATAAAGCTTAATTTATTCAGGAATCCGCCCATAATGCTCTCTTTGCAGCAGATGTAATATTGGAAGGCCTTGAGAGCTTTCTTCATCCAAAAGTCTTGCCACTTCAGGGTGCTCCCTTAGGCACCTTGAGCCTAGCACTCTTCACCCTGCTATATCCAAGTCCCTCCACTTTTGATCTTTGGGCGTTGAGACTGACCAGTGATTGAAGTGATGCGGGTATAAGAAAAAAGTCTTTCTCGACACCTTCATAAGTTTATAGGTCTTTCCTTTATCAGGTGGTACATTTCTTCAAAAAAAAGAGAAAGTTTTCGGGATTTGCTATAGATCTCTCGTCAGATTTCAGGCTTTATTCCCACTCAATAGTAGAAGGTGGTTTGCTTGATATATCCAAAACTACTCTGTTCACTCCCTTCACTTCATTGATAATTCGATTACTCACCCGTCTCAACAAATCTTCAGGAAGGTATGCCCAATCGGCTGTCATTCCATCTTCTGAAACAACGGCTCTGATAGCTATGCTCTGCTCATAAGTTCGATCGTCTCCCATTACGCCAACTGATTGCACGGGAAGCAGCACTGCAAAACTCTGCCATAGCTGAGTGTAAAGCCCGGCAGCTCTTATCTCTTCAAGCAACACTGCATCCGCATTTCGTAAAATCTCAAGTTTTGGCTCGGAGATCTCCCCCAAAAGCCTGACTGCAAGACCTGGGCCCGGAAAGGGCTGGCGCTGCAAGATCTGATCTGGAACTCCAAGTTCTCGCCCAACCTTTCGCACCTCATCTTTGAAAAGCTCTCTCAACGGCTCAATTAGTGACAGCTTCATATGCCGAGGAAGCCCTCCTACATTATGATGACTTTTAATAGTAGCAGAAGGACCTCGTACGGAGACACTTTCAATTACATCAGGATAAAGAGTTCCTTGCACTAAATGAGTAACACCGGGAATCTTACTAGCTGCTTCATCAAAGACTTCTATGAACTTATGGCCAATAATGGTCCGCTTCTTCTCAGGATCCGATACTCCTTCAAGTGCCGAGAGGAAGTCTGCGGAAGCATCCACATATTGCACTTGAAGACCAAGTCCACTATCTCCAAGTAGATTCTTAACCTCTTCGGCTTCGTTCTTTCGAATCAATCCATTATCCACAAAAATGCAATGCAATCGCTTTCCTATTGCTCGATCCACAAGAACCGCGGCCACACTAGAATCAACGCCGCCACTTAAGGCGCAGATTACATTTCCAGAATTAGGTATTTCTGCTTTTAACGCTTTCACGGTTCGATCAACAAAGCTGCCCGGATCCCAATTCTTTGGTGCTTTTGCAATTCCAAAGAGAAAGTTCGATAAAATATCCCTTCCTCTTGGAGTATGGATTACTTCAGGATGAAATTGCACAGCGTACATTCTATCAGTTGCATTCCCGATAGCAGCTATTGGAGAGCCTGAACTTTTAGCTAAACAAACAAAACCTTTAGGCATTTTAACGACATGGTCTCCATGACTCATCCAAACATGGATAGATTCTCCGCAGGAAAACCCTCTGAAGAGGTCAGAGTTATCCTGCACTTCAACTAATGCATGGCCATACTCTCTGCTTTCTCCTTGACCCAAGCCTCCTCCAAGACAATGGGTCATCAGTTGCATTCCATAGCAGACACCAAGCATAGGAAGTTTGCATTGAAACCATGCTGGATTAAAGCGTGGCGCATCAGCTCCCAGCACACTTGCTGGACCACCTGAGAGAATAATTGCCGAATAATTATTCAAATCAAGAGTTTCAGGATCAATTGTGCAAGGTTTGATTTCACTGTAAACACTACATTCCCTCACTCTGCGAGCAATTAGTTGGGTGTACTGCGAACCAAAATCCAATACTAGAACAGACATTAATCCCCCTCTTTCTTTGACGGCTTCTTTCGTAGCATGATTTTTACATCACTACCCTCAAAAGGGAACTCATCCCTTAAAAAGCTTCGTAAATATCGAACATATGAGTCAGGAATTCGCCTTGGCTTGCTTACAAACAACACAAAGGTTGGTGGGGCCACTCCTGCTTGAGTCGCATAATAAAGCTTTGGAGCTGAGCCCTTAACTACAGGCGGAGGAGTTCTTCGAAAGGCCTCTTGAAAGATTCTGGTGACCTGTGGTGTTGGGATCCTCTCATTGGCCAGACGGAAAACAGTGGATGCTTTCTTAAGGACTGAACTACATCGCTTCCCTGTTTTTGCGGAGACGAAAATTATCGGTGCATATGCTGTATACTTAAAGGCATTTTTGACATTATCCTCGAATTCCTTTGCTGTTTTATGATCCTTTTCAATCAGATCCCACTTGTTCATTGCAATCACCAAAGCTCTTCCCCTCTCATGGGCCAAATTTGCAATCTTTTTATCATGGTCAGAAGGAACGCCGTCTTGGGCATCGAGAACTAAAATCGCTACGTCACAGTCAGAAAGCGCTTTTAAGGCTCTTAGGTTTGCATATCTTTCAATCGTTGCGTCTTCAACCTTAGCCTTTCTCCTCAAACCGGCAGTGTCCACGATCACATAATCCTTGCCTTCATATTGAAAGTGCACATCGATGCTGTCTCTGGTTGTCCCCGCTACCGGTGAAGTGACCAGACGCTCTTTGCCTAAGAGCTGATTAACAAAGGTGGATTTTCCAACATTCGGGCGACCTACTACTGCAATCTTAATAGGATTTTCCTTTTGATCACCTTCTGGCGGACAGTCCTCTTTAGTGTCAAGGATTGGCCTCAGGAGCCTATTCATTTTCTTGACCAACTCAAGAATTCCTATTCCCTTCGAAGCGCTAATGCATATAAAATCCTCTATTCCAAGAGCATAAAACTCTGCTGATGCGTTTATTGTAAGTTGTTTCTCACATTTATTAACGCACCAAACTACCGGCTTTTTCGAGCGCCGCAACAAATCCACTACTTCATCATCTTTAGGATGCAGTCCAACAAGTCCGTCAAAGAGAACTAGAACTAAGTCGGCTTCATCAATCGCCAGCTCTGCCTGAGCTCGCACTATATCCGTAAAAGGTGAATCTTCTTCACCAATTATTCCACCTGTATCAATGAGCGTGAATGGAAAATCAAAACGTTCGACTAGTGTATATGCTCGGTCTCTAGTCACGCCGGGCTCGTCCTCAACTATACTCAAACGCTTTCCGGCAAGGGCATTAAAAAGAGTAGATTTTCCCACATTTGTCCGCCCAACAATCGCGATAGTCGGAAGCTTGCGTGTCATCAATTCTCCTTTTGGTTATCGAGCTCATGACATAGACAGTCATCCTTCTTGAAACTGCACTCTTCTTCTTTGTTTTTAGCACTCATTAATGACTGGAGGGCTTCTGCAGCCGCTGCTTGTTGAGAGCCTTTCTTGCTAGAGGCGCGTCCTCGTCCCTTGCATTCCCCATTTATTAGAACAGAACTAACGAAGGTCGGTGCATGCTCAGGACCTTCAACAAGATCGAGCAAATATTCTGGAGCTCCTAGCCCAAGGGTATGAAGATATTCCTGGAGTTCGGTCTTGGGATCAACAGGCTTGACACACTTAACACGTTTTTCAAAAAGCTTCTTTGCCGACTTAAGAGCCTCCTCATAACCAGACTCCCTATAAATTGCGCCAAAAATTGCTTCGACGACATCTGCCAGAATCGAAGGCCTCTCTGCACCTCCATTTGCAAGCTCACCTCGGCTCAGTCGTATAAAAGGCCCAATATTAATCTCTCGAGCCAAAGATGCAAGTGAGCTTGTATTAACTAAAGCTGCACGCATTTTGGAGAGATCCCCTTCTTTAAGATCCGGATTAAGATCAAGAAGCATGTGTGCAACAGCAAGATCAAGAACTGCGTCCCCAAGAAACTCAAGCCTTTCGTAATCACCTGAAGCTCCCCCTACGTGAAGAGAGCGGTGGGTCAGAGCCCTTTTAAGCCAATTTATATCTAGAAACTTATATTGAAGCTTGGCCTCAAGCTCTTCATATTCCTGTTTTTCTGGAACCAACGCATTTATATCTTCATTTGAATCAATGACGCCTTTATTTTCTTCACCCTCAAGAGACATAAGCTGCACCTCTTAACATTTATCAATTATATTTGGGAAAATTTTTTTATCGAGGAGGGCTCAAAATCTGATTCTCTACGTAGTCTGCTTGCACGCTTTTTTAACTTGGGCTTGCCAGAAGAACACGCATAATTGAGAGCTATGTGATATATTACTCCTCTCCCC
>JAAZON010000331.1 GCA_012797725.1 SAR324 cluster bacterium
AAAACAGCCTACAACTATTTAAAGACAGCATATCAAATGGGGGGCTCAAGTCCTCGAGGCTTTGATTGCTCAGGCTTCACTCGTTTCATATTTGCAAAACATGGGATTGAATTACCACGCTCTTCAGTTGAGCAGGCTCAAAGAGGCAAGGCAATAAACAAAGAAGAGCTTCGTACGGGTGATTTGGTCTTCTTTTCTACCTTCCGTAGGGGCATATCGCATGTAGGTATCTTCATAGCTAACGGCCTTTTCATTCACTCAGCCGGAAGAGGAAAGGGGGTTAGTCTCGATAACATGTTGGCTGGATATTGGCAGCAACGTTACAGGGCCGCTCGACGAGTTGATTTAAGCGGCGCGCGCCAATATGCGAAGCTTGATTCAGAGGTTCTTGCTAACGCGGGCTAATAAAACAGGTTCGATTATAATTCTTGCTGCAATTTGGGCCTTGATTTATTCTTGAATTTAGAACTTTCATCCAGTATTTCCCAGAATTCTTTCAGTAGCCTTTTTAGTAAATTGATTCAGAGACAAAAAAAGGATTAGAAACTCAAGAATGAAAAAATTATCTTTGCTTGTCCTTCTAGCATTTCTGCTTTTACTCTCAATAGTTTTGCTCCTTATTCATAAGAGGAGCCAAAGGAATCTGGTCGAGGAGGTCACGGGAAGTCGAGTGGCTGTGCTGTCTGAGCCTTTTATGGAAGCTCTTGCTAAAGAGTCCCAAGACCAGGGGATTGGAGCTGATAATTTGAAGTCTTTTAATGGACAAAGAATTGTTGATTCTCAGAAGATTACTACATTAAGCTGGAAACTTCTGCGTTATGCGGGCCTTGTTTATGCCACAAAAGACCCAGTCTTTGCCGCTAAGTATAGAGACACCCTTAGAGCACTTAAGGAAAGACAAAATGCCCTAGATAATCCGGATCGTTATTATGGGAATGAGAATATATACGGAACTCTTTTCCAGCTTCCAGAAGCCGCATTACTGATAAGCGATACTGAGCTAGTTCCTTTGACTCTTCGTTATCTTGAAGAGGTAAGACGGGACTGGGCTGATCCGGAAGCTTTCAAAAAAACCAAAGCAGATTCAATGTATCTATCAAACTTAAGCAGAGCCCTTTCACTTTTTTCTCTTTTACTTGATGAGAAAGAAGTGAAAGAAGGAATTATTACAGAGGGCAAATATGCAACGGATGAGCAGAGCTTTCAAAATTGGCAAGAGGACTACCTAGTTACAGCAAAAGCTTTGCTCGAAACAGCCAAAGAAGAGACAAGACTTGGTCCGGTCTATAAAAGTGTTAAGCAGCAAACACCATTTCGAGAATTTAGTTGCTACCCACTCTTTGCGCAGACAGGCCTTTGGAGAGCTAAGGGATCCAAAAGAGGGGATCTAGACGCAGAATATGTGAGGGAGAAACTTGACGAGATAAGGAGCGCAACGGTGGTAGGTAGGGCTAATGTTTTTGGCTCCTTACAGGTAATACTCCCCTGTATTCACGCGGCTTATGATTTAAGCTCAAAGTATCCAGAGACGAAGAAAATTGCCACTTTTCTTGTTCAAGAAACTATTCTTAGAAATTGGGATAGTCCTAAAAGGAAACTTTGTCATGGAGATTTTTCCTTTCTTGCTAATTTTGTGCCGTCGATGAGCACGGATTGTAAAACTTATGCAAAAGCAATGTCCGACCAAGCTTGGGCAGGATACTTGTTAAGTCTTGATCAGGATGATTTCAAGATTTACAGCTATTAAATGACTGTCATTAAGTAGAGTAAATAATGTTTGGTGCTATAATGATTATTATGAGGTTTTTTAGGAATATTAAAATGTCCATGAGCCCAGAAAAAGTCTTATTTCTAAATCGCTTTGCTTTTGTCCTTCTTCTTTCTTTTCTGAGCATAGACGCATTTAAAGATGTTTATGCTGACGATCTCCTTACGGGTGCAGAGTGGAAAACCATGAATATGGCATGCCCTAGATTCCAAGGAACGGACAAGGAAGGCTCCTGCTATATGGATGGAGGTTGTTGCAATGAATTTGGTTTTGAGACCAACTTCTTAGATCCCGCGCTTTTACCAGGGGGTGTCGCGACAGAAAGTTTCTGTGACTCTTACTGTCGTAGTATGAATGCACGTTTCAGAAATACCTTCTCTCGACCCGAAGGGGGAGCTTCTACTGGTTGTAGCTGTGGTACTACGCGTTACCTTGCCTGCCCCAAGGGTTATTCGTGTGCCAAATGCGATCCGAATGATCTAAATAGTGACCTATCCATTTGCAGAGCAGCGGGTATAGAAGATCAACAGAGGTGCGCGGAATATTGTAGAGATAACAACTTATTCGAAAAAAAGGATGATAACGGCAGATGCCAGGGGCTTCCTCCAAAAGAATGGATGGATAAAATTTTAAGCGAAAATGATTCCTGGCCACAAAAAATCGCATCATTTGATGCTGGAATCTATATGTGCCCGTTGCTAAACAATTACAATGGAATTGTTTGTATCAAAGCATCAACCCAGGCGGCCTTAGCATGTCAAAATAGTTGCCAAGATAAGTGCCTACCAGAGCAAAACTGCGGTAAAGGGAAGACCGCCTCGGAGTGGAGAGCAGGTTCTTGTGCTGAAGAGACTGATACGGCATGTAAGGGGCATTGTCATGAATACCCTTGTGGTTGCCCAGAGTGTGGCAATGTGGTCATGCGACATTATTGCTGTGCGCCGGGCACGACAACTACCACAACTACAACTACCATTGTTGTGACAACTTCGATTTATTCTACCACAACAACTATTGAGCCTCCTACTGTAACGGCAACTTCGACGGCTACAGCAACTGCCTCCCGCACTGTTACTCCGACTAAAACAGCAACTGCCTCTCGTACTGTCAC
>JAAZON010000332.1 GCA_012797725.1 SAR324 cluster bacterium
CACCTTTGAATGTCCAACTGAGTATTTTAGTCGGCAATAAATCCCGCAGTCAAGATTATCGCAGTGAATTATTATATTTCAGTGCACAAGATGAAAGTACTTTTGAAGGCAAGGTATTAAGCGTGAACTATTATACATCTCGCTTTGGACCCTATTATATTGCTCCGTTTTCGCGCCTAAACTTGAATATTCCAGGCGATACGTATTACGCAGTTATGCCTGCAAATAGATATTTTCAAACCAATACTCAAGAAGTAATGACCGCCGCAATTAGTGATACATTAGATGGAAGCATCAATGACTTCCGTGTGGTCGAAACGAATATCAATCAATCGTCGAATATCACATTACAAGGGCAAGCCATGGATGAAATGAATCGCACACTCATGTCATTACCGTTGAGCCTTTACTGGCTTAACGCCACGAATAATTCGTGGGTGCAAGCGCGATTGGTGAATGGGGCAACAAATTTCACCACATCTACAGATGGAACTTTCAACATCCAAGTGCCTTTAAGTCAAACCCCATTGAGTAGTATCTCTACTTTGCAGGTACGGTTTGCAGGGAATGCAACGGTAAAGCCTTTTAGTCAATCGATAAATATCACGAAGAATCAATACGAAGCGAAAATTCGAGTGTCGGTCTATCTAAATAATGTATCTTCGATTCTTGGGAAATTGGTTGTTGGAGATCAAAATTTGGCGACAGTGACCATTGTGAACACAGGGAACGCGTCAATTATGAATTTAGGATATTCCGTTTCCTCAACATCGGGTTTCACGAGCACGAACCTTGTAGGTGTTGTTAGTGCGGATACCGTGTTAAGCCCGGGAGAATCGATGACATTCCAAACGATCTTCTCAGCCGCAGTGTCTTCCTTTGATCATGCTAATATTTCCTATACATTTAGCGGCAACATTGTTGAAACGGGTCAAATTTATAGTTCCGAATTCAAACTACGAGTGGGTGTTTTCCGTGTGCCAGAAAACAGCCTAGGCACAACAACATTTATAATACTCTTCTTCCTCGGAGTTGGAGGATTGTGGATCGGGGCTTATCTTTACATTCGGAAGAGTACAAAACAAATGAATGAAGCAGTATTAGGAAAAGGAAAATCTTCTGCTGTGTCCACTCCTTCAGGTAGTTCTAAATATGTAAAGGTATCAGAATTGGCCATGACTCCTAAAGATAAAGCGGCAGAAAAACCGAAAGAAGGCACCGATTTAGATGCTTTATTGAAAGAGGAAGGGGTTAAAGACACGGAAAAACCCGATTCCAAGAAAGAAGCAAAATAAGAGCATTTTCCTAAACTTTTTTCTATTTTTCAATCCAGGTCTTTAAAAATTCTTTCCAGATTCAAGTAGGAAATGTGAAAATCAAAAATTTCCTTTCAAAAGATAATTTAACGTTTTAACTGATTTCTCCATTTTTGTCTGTGAACTTTTATGATTACTTTCTCAAGTGTATTGGGTGATTAACGCATTTCGAACAGCGATCCCTGAAAATGTGAGCGTATTTAACAAGGAAGAAATGA
>JAAZON010000333.1 GCA_012797725.1 SAR324 cluster bacterium
AAGAATTTCAGAATAAAAAACAAGAAGAGCCGCGTTCAAATTTGAACGCGGCTCTTCTTGTTTTTTATTCTGAAATTCTTAGTTTGTCAAAAAGTATCCTGTTACGTTTTTTGGCGTCACCAATTAATTTGTCAAAACTAATAATTTCAACATAAGCACCTAAATTTGGATTGAACCCTATATATCCTGAGTTATCAGGAGTGCTTCTTAATGAGTAGAACTCAGCCTGTTCTTTAAGAGATTCGGTTAAATCAGAAACTATATAGCAATAAAAAGGAGTGGAAGGAGGAATATTAAAAGGTCTTCCATCTTTTGTCTTAGCTTTACCCGCCTTTATTTCCTTAACGTAATTAAAAACCTGCGGAATTGGGTTTTCCTCATCAGAATAATCATCTCTCATTGGTCGTTTGAATTCAAAAATGACAATTCCAGACAAGTAAGGCGGTTCTTCATCGACAACTGCTATGGAGTTGTTAAAGAAGAAAAGAAGATCTGGTCTGAGAATGCTGCCAGTATCTAAGAGATCATTTTTTCTGAGTTGAATATCGGAAGCCAAAAAATGATGGTAAGCAAGCTTTTCATCGATAATCCAAAGATTGTGATCATCATACGAAATATCATCGGAAGTTGCTCTTAAAGGGAACATTATTTTATGAATTGCTTCTTCCCGCGAATATTTTCCTGAATCTTGTATTGCTAGGGCTTTTTCAAGCAAATGCAGAATAACTCGTCTATGAAGAATATATTTAGCCAGGTTAGCTTTACCAAGATCATTGTACTCTTGCCACCATTTAGCAAATAATTCAAGGTAAGAATCGGCGCTTTTCTCGTCCTGTGGAATTACTTCTTGATTAAGAAGCTGTTGGGCCTCAACCTTTAATTCTTGTTCGATGTCTCTTGAAATTTGATATAAATGATTGTCCAAGGCTGTCTCGGAAATATCTAACGGAATTATATCCAATCGTTCAGGGTGGTTACGCAATATATGGCGATATTGTGGTGCCACCTCATCAACATATGTATTTACAAATTGCTCTTTTTTCGTCTTCGCTTCTTCGGTATACGAGCTCAAAAATAAGTTCACATTTTTTATCACAGATTGTTCGATTTGCGAGAAACGAATTTCTCCAGGGATTTCAATACCTCCATCAGGTAGAAAATCAAAATCAGTTCTTTGTTGATTTACCCTATTGTCTAAATAATCAGAGAAGACATAACCTGCATAAATAAATGATTCACTTTCAATACTCAGTGATTGTGGTAAATTAGGAACTTTCTGTCCAACATTACTCGACTTCACAACTCGATCATTTGCACAATACGAGACGTGATGTTTCAAATCGCCTATTGAGTGCAATAAAAAGTGAATCTGTTTGAACTTCAGATCTCCAACCGAAAAATCGTATGTGTTTTCTGTTTTTATTAGGCTAACGTATGTATTCCATAAATCGATGTGGCAATCCTCCTCAGCATCGTGTAACATTACACTCGGCATTTTTCCAAGCAAAAAATAACTCAGGCAATGTTCAACAATTCTTTGACCAATGGTGATTGCATTTTTGGGACTTTCCTTTTCATACAAATCAAGAAATCCATCTAAAGTAACTGAGGTTTCACAAACTGGCTCGCCTTCCAGGATATTTTTATTGTGATTTTGAATCCCATCGATTGTTTCAAGGGAAAACACAAATGATCTATTATATGCTTGTCCATTTTCGGTAAAAATACTTTGGATCAATACTTTTCGGAAAGCTTTCAGCCAGATGAATCTACCAACTCCTTTCCCGCCTTTGCTTAGTTTTTTCATTGAATCTGCTTCGTTAAATGCTTGGTAGCACGAATCTGTAAATCCTTGTCCATTATCTATTATTTTAAAGCCGCAGATAGGATTACGATAATTCTGTTCAGGCTCAAAGTGATTTGGATTGAACAATCCGGGCGTTCTCAATATAAAGATTTGAATCTGTCCATTTTGAACCGGCAAGCCGGCCTCTTCGATTGAATCTATTGAATTGATAATTGCCTCAAATAATGGAAGTAGACTATGTGTTCTGGGCAGGGGGGTATTTTTAACTCGGCCAATTACGTTTGAAAGCATGGTGAATTTCTCCTGAAGCTAACTTTATCAGCAGCTTGACAATTGTAGTTGATTATGAATCTGTGTTCTGAAAGTAATTTAGCCAGAGATATCGCTTGGAATTCCATCCCATGTTTTACCCTGCAGCGTCCTTCCCGCCTTTTTTTTATTTGTTCCACCCCATTGTTTGAAGAAAAATGGGACATTATAAGCTAAACACTGATCTTTTATATCGACAACCCATTCTTCATTCATCGGCCTTGCGGATGGGCCTGATTCACCGCCAACAATCACCCAATTGATATTGTCGAGGTCCAATTGAGAGATAGGGCCTAGAAGCGGTTCAAGAGAAAGGAATTTAATTGTGGCTTGCGTCTGGCGAAGATCATCGATCCGGATTGTATAATCTGCATTTTCAACACTTACTCCCATCCAAACATTGTCTGGCCATTGAATTTCATGAGATAGCTCTGCTAATCGTTGTGAACGTTTTGTGAGTACCTGAAATGTGTGCCAAGATGCTTGTCTCATTACATCGAAAACGCGCAAAATAAATTCAAGTGGAACATTTTCATGGAAAAGATCACTCATTGAGTTAACAAAGATGAATTGCGGCGTTTTCCAGGTAAGAGGTAAATTGAGGGCATGTTCATGTAAAGCCAATTCAAATCCGTGTTGGTAATTTGGATTTCCCATTGCTTTCAGTCGTACCGCCATTCTTTCCGCATAACAATATTTGCATCCTGGGCTTACCTTAGTGCAGCC
>JAAZON010000334.1 GCA_012797725.1 SAR324 cluster bacterium
CGTGTAATTGATGACTTCAGATACCCATTTCGAGATCGTTTGGATGTTTACGAGTTCACCGAGAATCAATTTTTTGTGAAGCCAAATAATTTTGTTATTAACCAGTACAAGGACAGCGATATCGTTCTTATGAACGATGATATCGAAATAATTGATGATCATTGGCTTTGTAATCTTTTTGATGCAGCGTATATATCCCCCTTCATAGGAGCAGCTGGCGGAAAAATCTTAAGTGCTGATAGAAAGATTTCTGAAGCCGGTGGAGAAATGTATAAAAATGGACGTGGGCGCAACCTAGGCCGTGGGGCCGAGGCAGATTCTCCCGAGTTTAACTTTCAGAGATATGTGGGTTTTGTGTCAGGTTGCTTGTTATATATGAAGCGGAGTGCAATTGAACAATGCGGGATGCTAGATGAAGATTTTCATCCGATGTATTATGAGGATGTTGCATGGCAGTACACATTGCATATGGCGGGTCTAAAAACAATATATGAGCCGTCATGTACGGTAATCCACCGTGAGGGCAGTACTGCTGGCACCGATGTCAATTCGGGGATGAAGCGTTTCCAGGAAATAAATAGATCTAAATTCTTGGAAAAGTTCTCTGGAATAAACATTGAAGAGTATAATCATCAATAGGGCTTCAAATGGTTAAAACTCCAATGCCAGGTAAGAATCCTGGTACCGTTCAACATAATTTGGAATGGTGGAGGCAGCAAGCTGTATATCTTTCCACCGGTTCCATGTTTGGCCACTTAGATTCTGTCGTTGCGCATTTAACGGGTGAGTTTATTATAGTTGTGATTCGAGGATGGTTGTTTCATTTCGAGCATCCCATTCGAGAGCTTTCCTTCCCACAATTTAGTGTTGATAAGACTATAATATTAAAAAATGGGGATCGTTTGGATGTAGCAGCAGCCTTTCCCTCTTTGAGTAGGTCTAGAAATAGTGGTTTCGCGGTAGTCACCAGAATTCCTAGGAGTGATTTAAAAGACTTGTCTTCTCAATTGGCATTTGAGGTAACATTGGCGGGCATGTCAAAGTGTTCAGGGTTATTTGATAAAAAAAGATGGGCATTCTGGCCGGAAGTGCCTTGGGAGAAAGGTGAAAACGAAAATGTTTTTCGAGTGGATCCATGGCAAAGCGAAAAAATTGATCGAAT
This sequence comes from SAR324 cluster bacterium, assembly GCA_012797725.1. The sequence continues at coordinate 1,163 of JAAZON010000334.1, forward strand.
TTTCATTTATGAATCCAAACAGAGAGAAGATGCCTTAAAGGATCTAAGCGGCGTCGAAAACCCATTGCAGAATAAGATATTACTGGTCTGTTATAATGATGGCGGCAGGTCCTCTGATTTCCGCGACAATATAAGCCTTCGCAGTAAAATCGAGCTAAAGAGTTTTCTTGCCCAAGCATTGTCTTGTACTAAGAACATTAATGTTTATGGGAAAGAATTGAAAGCGGAAATATTGAGTTTCGAAGATGTTCTCATAAGTTTTGCAGAGAATGTGTCTTTTCAATTTCAATAGGCTTTCTTTTTAAAAGACAGAAAGCACGCTCATCACGATCATGGGAACTTGGGTCTGAGTCCTCTTGACATCCGACCGTTCCATAACAAAGAAGTTCGAAACCGCTTCGATTGAGTAATCGCTTAAGTCCACATTCTGTAAAGATCCAGAAATTTGTCGGGTCATTATTTGCTTCTTGTGGATCGAGTAAATAAGCAATGGGAAGCTCCTTAAGTTCCAGAGGTGGTTCTAGAGCTTTTCTGAATACTTTGGTGCTAACAAGACAATAATTACTAACTCTCGCCAGTTCAGAAAGAAGGAAGAAAGGATTTTTTATATGATATAAGAGTCCCAAACAAATAGTCAGGCCATATTTTTTTTCTAGATGGAACTGTGAATCTATATCTAAATTATCTATAACTGCTTTGCTTTTTAATGCGGCATGCAAAGTTTCTAAACCATCAAGGCCATTAAAGTTGGTCGGGGCATAATCTATAAAGTGTACAGAATAACCCAACGACTCAAACAAGAAGCCCAATTCCCCATCAGCACAGCCTATGTCTAAGACAGGTAAGTTGTCAGCCAGTTCTAGAAGATCTCTATAAGGCTGACAAAGTATTTGTTCCAAATGGATTAGATTTGCCATGGTGTCGTAGGGATACCAAGCCGGCTCAGGATGAATAGACGCTTTTAAGATCTTAAGCTTTTCCGAAAAAGAATTTCCAATGCTAACAAGTTCACTAATGTCCATAGATTTAAGCATATGTGAAAACCTTTCTTTGGAGCAAGGGCAAGTCTCTAACTATTCCTTCCAAGTCTAGTCTTGATTCGTTCAGGAGGTTCGAAGTTCTTGGGAAGCTTGAGGCAACGCAGATTAATTCCGAGGTCATCTAAGAAATTAAGAACCATATCAATCAAAAGGTATCTCTCTGCAAACGAGCAACTTTCACATGTTGGGGGCAGAGGACATAAACCCAAAGTTCCAGCACGCAATTTGACAAATGCAGGATCGTTCCATGCTTCTTCTATGTTCTCAGCTTCATTTAAATCGCCAATCATCTCTCCCATTACGCAGCAAGGTCGCAATGTTCCATCGGACTCAACATACAATTTTGTCCAAGGCGACAAGCAATAAGGAAGATGTAAATCACTAGGTGGGAGGCTTTTTATCTTTTCAATCCTTTCAGCCAGCTGTTTTTGTAAAAAGGAAGGATCTGTGCTTATCCAATTCTGTTGCCCATCTGACATTTCATGTTCTGGGCACCTACTCAATTCGCCCATAAAACCTGGCAGGCATTGCAATGGAAGAGATTTCTCTAGCAAATCTAGTGCATCTTTGATTGGAAATGATGGGGCGCCGCCTACGATAGCCACTTGTTCTAACTCTTCCAAAATTTTATTCTCGTCTAAAGTTTCATTGTCTTCAAAATCATCAAATATTACAGCATTATCGATGAAAATATTTGCTTGCCTCGCTATTGATTCTGCTTTCTTCATTTCAGTGCTGAATATAGTTTCATCTGATTTTCGGAGTCGTAAAGGAGGATGATGGGGGAGATATGAGATAAATCTTGTGAAATTAATCCGAGAGGCACCCACATCTTCTGCTAATTTTGTCAGAGGGACTATCTGATATAGATTTACCCTATTGATAGTGACATTCAGATAAAGAGAGACATGAGAATTATTGAAATGGAAATTCTTCATTTTTTTTATTAGTTCATTTAATGGAATCGTAGGCCTAAGCGCTTTGTAGATTCTTGGATCCACCGCATCGATGCTAATTCCTAATGAAGTTAGTGTGCCGAAGGATTGCTCCTCAGTTCCAAGAGTAGACCCGTTTGTTAAGAGGTTTCCTGGGCACTTATGCAGATTGCAAAGTAATATAAGGGACTGTAATGCGGGGGATAATGTTGCTTCGCCCACTCCGAATAATTTCAAATCCATTGTAAATGGTAAAACCCGATCCATTTTTCGGGTAATATCTTGATTAAGGACTGAATGAGGATAATTCTGATCCATACATTGATAACAAGTCCTGCAACGTGCGTTGCAGCCGTTGCTTGGGTCAATATTAACTGTTGGCGCCAATGCATGCGGTGAAGGTTCGCTTAAGAGCATTTCAGCAAACAAAAGCTTGGCATTTAGTAAACGAATCTGTTCGTAATCAAGATCAGTAGATCTACGTGTCCGAAAAGCCTCTTCCAATTCAACTGGTCTAGGCAGGAGTTTGTAGACATGGTTGCTTATTTTCGTCAGTGCATCATTTACTAAATGCATATGATGCTGCCAAGCAAAGAGACTATTTCTTATTAGGTTAAAATCGGTAAAAGCGGTCTTTGAAAGAATCCGAGAGAAACGATTTTTATCATTTTCCACTAGTCGTCGTCGATGATAAAGACGTCTCGATTCTTTCTCTAGAAGTGTGAAGCCTCGCATTAAATCTTCGTTGATGTGGTGAACAGTGTAAATGTCTTTTGTGAGCCTTAGTAGCTTTGCGATAATGCGATCACGAGTGGAAAGGCTTGTACTGAAAGTTTCTATTAGTGCTTTACCTGCGTTTCCCATTTTGCCAGGCGAATAATCTGGTGAAATAGGATTGTTCATGGAAGGCTCCTAGTAATTTTAGTCGCGTAGTCTTTTACTTGATCCAAGTCATCAACATCTATGTTCCAGAATAGCTTGGAAGTCGGAACACCAAGTTTGAGTAGCGCAGGAATGAGATGAGGTTTGGTCAGAATGGCCTTGGCGTTTTTCTGAATAATTTCGCTGAAAGCATCACTTATATCGTCAGAACTTTGAACCAAA
>JAAZON010000335.1 GCA_012797725.1 SAR324 cluster bacterium
GACTTCTGAGCAACTCAAGGGCTTCGTGTAGGTAATCTTGGTGGTAGGCTACATATTTCAACACTGGAGCAATTTTTTCTGTAACTACACGGTATGAAGGGTCTGTGAACGAATATTGCTTATATTGGTCTTCAATTTCATCTGTCGGTTCTTCTAAAGCTATTCTGACAAATTCCAACACTTGCTCTGGCTGATAGTAAGCTATTTTCTCGAGTGCCGTAAGTATGGCTGATCTTTCGTAGATTTTTGCTTTACGAAATTGCTCTTTTAGATTAGCCCAGACTTCGGCCAACAAACTGGCCTGCACACCATTTGAAGAGAGTCTCCAATCCAGCTGGCTGATATTAACAAGGAGATTTGTTGCCAATTCGTTTTGGGAATTATCAAAAACCTTATCAGCATAGCCAGTCGGCCGGTTGTTTTTTTCATCATAAGAAACGTCTGCCCGAATGTAGTCAGCTAATAGGTCAGGGACAATTCTTAATTTACTTCCCCTTTTTAGTAAAACCCCTGCATCCTCAAGTGCATTTATGTTTCTATGAATATGATCGTCTTTTTGACCCAACAGTTTTTCAGCTAATTGCTGGAAGTGGGGGTCTAAAGAATTTATTGGCTGGATTAGCGAGATAAGATTTAATAGGTCCCGCACCGCTTCCGGGTTGGAAGTACCGATTTGACCCGCCACAATATTGCGGAAGCTTCTCATTAGTTGTTGTCTGAATTCCTCGTCATTATTTAATACTTCAGGCTTTATCTGGCCCTTACCAACTAATTGGCTTCCCACAACGGTTGCCAAGGGACAATCTTTAGTTATCTCTGCGATACGCTGGGCATAGTTTTTGTCACCATTGACAGCAGTCAATATTTCTTCCGAGAGGTTTTTGGCATCCTCTATGGTTAAATCATTAAGATTAATTGACTGATCACGATCAAAGGTGACCCCCGACTGGGCCATCTCATCCTGTAGGCGAGTAACGCCATATGGACGCGTGCTGAGTACCAATTTTATTTCTGGGCGGGTACGGGCAATGCTACTCAGAATCGTTAACATATCAGCCCGATCATGGACGTCATCAATAACTAGGTAAGCAGGTCCTTTGGGTAAGAACTCATAATCCTGTGGCGACACTTCAATTCTTTCTGAAAGGAAAACCACTTTTGTTGACCCTGGAAGCTTGCATGTCCATTCTCTAAGAAGACGACTTTTGCCTATGCCTCCGCGCCCGCTCAATATAATCGCTTGCAAATGGTCTTGCTTGTAAAAATCCTGCAAAGACTCGACTTCTTTTTTTCTTCCAACAAAAGACCATCCATGACTAAATATTTTTAACTTACTCAAAAGTGGCGAGAAAAAATCTTCAGGTGGTAACCAAGGACTTGGGTCATCTTTACCTAAGAATTTTTTGCGCCAACCCGGGAAGTAGGTATCAACAATGCGAAGAGCGTCATCCTGGGGTAACCGGCGAATCTCTGCGGCAACGTCTTCTAGGTCCCACAAATCCCAATTCTTGTGTTTTCTTATGGCTTTCCTTGCGTCAGCCGTTGCTCTCCTGGTAAGTAATAAATGATGTTTCTTTGCTTTTAGAGTTGTGGTTTTAACTGCCTCATCAATGTCGGCGGGTCCAAACTGTTTATGTCTCTTACACTGATAATCAAAAACTTTCTTGTCAGGACAGTCGGCATACAAATCAATACCTTCTTGATCGTTCCCTGGGACTCCATAACGATGTACTGAAGCAGTGGGGTGAATCGCTTGAACAAGATCACGACTAAAAAGTTCAAAGTTTTCTGGCGCTAGATTAAAAATTGGTAGGAAAGGGGCAAGAGAAATGTCGGGAGCTTCCGGTTGATAGTCGGCTATAGAAAGCCAAACATCTTCATCTCCAGAGAAAATCTTAGCCAATTTTAGTAGATCATCTTGCCTGGGGCGAGAATTTCCCTTCTCCCATCTGCTAATGGTTTGCTGCCCTCTTTTAAGCATTGCCGCCAAATCGGCCTGCTCCCAGCCTCGTTTTTCTCGTTCCGACTTGATTAGATTCCCCAAGTTAGAATATTTCATAACCCAATCATACTCACTTAGTGGGTGTATGTCAACATAGCCTGTGGTATAATCGGGTCATGAGCTCAGATAAATGGAGAATAGTAACCAAGAATGTGGATTCAACTGATCCCAAACTCAAACTCTTATATGAGGAGGCTTGGGCATCAGCTCCCAAAGAGTATACTTCTAATTTAAGCACTCCCACTGACCCTTCACTTATGTTACCAAGGCGATCCTTGTATGCCCGTTGTCGTCTATGTGGCCAATTAGCAAAACTAACCAAAGAACATATCCCACCAAAATCCAGCGGTAATAAAAGCCGTCATGAGAAATATGATCTTGACGGATGGCTTAGGCGTGGTTTTGCACACGATAAAGTTAAGCTGGAGGTAGAGCAAGGCGGTATTTTTGGCTACACGCTTTGTAGTGGTTGTAATTCACTTACAGGGAAACTGTATGGCGGAGAATATAAAAAATGGGTGGAAATATATTGGAGCTTCATTTTTTCCTCCAACAGAGCAGACTTTCACAAAGATAAAAAACAAGTTCACTGCCGATCTATTTGGCGTAGCAAAAAATGGTGCTGACGGAATTGTATTCATCACGAATCAAAGCATAGGGCCAGCTGAGAGAGAACGATTAATTCAAATCGCTGAATCAAAAAAAGTAAAGCGATAATTTATCATCTAGAAAGAATCCGTGTTATTCTTGATAGCCCATTGGGATATGGGATACGACTTGAATTTTTAGATATAGATATGAGTCGAGAAGAACAGTTAAGTTTCTTCTCGCAGTGGACGCGTATTTTTTCAGAACAGCTTCAAGA
>JAAZON010000336.1 GCA_012797725.1 SAR324 cluster bacterium
GCACAGCCCAACTGAATCCTGCGCAGATTGTGCAAGAGCTGTGACTGCAGCGGAAAATTCGAGAGCACGTTGGAAGTTGCTTTTGTCTTTGCCATAGTTGGTGGAATTGCTGATGTCGATGGCTAGCATTATTCGAAGCTCTCTTTCCTCTTCGAAGGATTTTACATACATTTTTCCAGATCTGGCCGAAGCTTTCCAGTGTATGTGTTTGAGATCGTCTCCTGGCTGATACTCGCGTAAATCTGATAGCAGCAAACCTTGCCCTCTAAAGGCACTCCTGTATTGACCAACCAAATCGCTATTCAAGGATCGCCTTGTGCTAAGATGGAGCCTTGCAATTTCCGAACGGACAGATTTGCCGAGTTTGAATATTTCTTCTGTTCTTATGCTGCTAAGCTGCTGTTCTTTTCTTTTCATAGTATTTCAGGGAACGGGGATATCTTCGAGTATCACTCGTATTATGTCCTCGCTTTTTAATCCCCTCGATTCTGCATCAAAGCTTGTTAGGATGCGATGTCTAAGGACATCAGGTGCTACTTCCTTTACATGATCCGATGTGACCGCATTTAGTCCGCGAATAAACGCAAGACTGCGTGCGCAGCTCTTTAAAGCAATACTGGCTCTTGGAGAAGCTCCCCAATCTACCATTCCTTGAAGTCCCACTGAAGCTGAATTTCTAGAGGCTTGTACGAGAGAAACAATATAGCCATCAATTCTTGGATCAATGAATACTTTCATCGCTTCCTTTCTGGCCGCCAATAATTCGTCGAGTGTGCAGACTTTATCAACGCTTATATGTTCGATGTCTTCTCTGCTAGTAACGTCAAGAATCGCCACTTCCTCGTGGAAACTCGGGTAAGCAGTTTTGACTTTCATCAAAAATCGGTCAATTTGTGCTTCTGGTAGGGGATAGGTTCCTTCTTGTTCAATGGGGTTTTGGGTTGCAAAAACCAAAAAGGGCTCTGGAAGGCGAAAGGTTGTCTCACCGATTGATACTTCTCTTTCTTGCATTGCCTGTAAAAGAGCTGATTGAACCTTAGCTGGTGCCCTGTTAATTTCGTCAGCAAGAAGAAAGTTAGTAAAAATAGGTCCTTTACGAACCACGAACTCACCACTTTGGGGCCTGAAAATTTCTGTACCAAGCACATCAGAGGGCAACAAGTCTGGCGTGAACTGAATTCTGGTCATCTTTGCGTTTATGCAAGATGTTAATGTCGATAAGATTTTGGTTTTTGCGAGACCTGGTACTCCTTCAACAAGAATATGGCCATTGGATAATAGAGCAATCATCAGCCGTTCAACTAAAGTATCTTGTCCCACAATAACTCGGCCAACTTCAGTCTTTAAATTTTTAAAAAGACTGGAGAATTCATTCGATGGAGCCATGCGCAGATCCCTTATATGAAGCACTTTTATGTTGATAGACCAATTATCAGGGCATATTTGTTCCCTGGCAACACCCGAAAAGAGAAAAGGAAAAGCTTGTTATGCCAAAATGTCTATTAATGTGCTAGAGTCAGTCGGGATATTTAGTCAATTACCAAGAGGTTCTGATGCAGGCTTCAATTGAAAAGTACCAAAAAGAGGATTTCGTGCTTGGGGTTATTGGCTTGGGCTATGTGGGACTTCCGCTTGCCTTGGCTCTTGGCAACGAGTTTAAAGAGACTGTAGGTTTTGATGTCAATATTCAAAAAGTCGAACGCATTAAAAAGGGCATTGATCCAACACAAGAGGGGTTGGAGGTGCGACTTCGCACAACTAAGGTTCATTTTACTTCGAATGAAAAAGAACTTAGCCGAGTAAATTTCTTTGTTGTGGCAGTGCCAACTCCAATTGACCTGAACAGGACACCAGATTTGACTTGTTTAAAGCTTGCTTCGGAGATTGTGGGACGAGTCATTCGTCCAGGAGCAATCGTGGTTTATGAGTCAACGGTTTATCCAGGTGTTACTGAGGAATTTTGCGGGCCAATCATTGCAGAAGTGTCAGGATTGAAGCAGGGAGTAGACTTCTTTCTGGGTTACTCTCCCGAGCGTATTAATCCCGGGGATCCAGTTCATGGCTTGGACACAGTGATCAAAGTAGTGTCTGGTGAGGATGAAGAAACGCTAAGAAAAATAGCTTTCGTTTATGGCAGTGTGGTAAAGGCAGGCCTTCATATGGCTCCATCCATAAGGGTCGCAGAAGCAGCCAAGATAATCGAGAACACTCAGCGTGACTTGAATATCGCGCTTATGAATGAATTGGCAATAATTTTCGATAAAATGGGGATTTCAACTCGCGATGTCATTGCAGCTGCGTCTACAAAGTGGAATTTCCTCCCTTTTTCACCCGGTTTAGTGGGAGGACACTGCATTGGAGTAGATCCTTATTACTTGACCACAAAGGCCGAGCAACTGGGTTATCACCCACAGGTGATTCTCGCAGGAAGAAAGATAAATGATGACATGGGTCGTTGGATAGCGCAGCGTACAGTCAAGCATCTGGTTACTGCGGGTATGACTCCTAAGGGAGCAAGGGTTGGGATATTTGGAGTAACGTTTAAAGAAAATGTTTCTGATGTTAGGAATAGCAGAATTCCTGATATCTACCATGAGCTAAAAGAATTTGGAATTGAAGTGTTTGTTTACGATCCAATGGTGTCGGAATCGGAAGTCAAAAAAGAGTACGGATTTGAAGTAGTATCAGATGAGCAACTGCATAATTTGGATTGTTTAATTCTTGCCGTTCCACATAAAAAATTCCTTTCTATGAATGTGTCTGACTTGTTTGGAAGGCTAAGGCCGGGAGGTGTTTTTGTCGATGTTAAGAGTGCAATGAGACCAGAGACTCTGCCATCTGGCTACTTTTACTGGAGTCTTTAGGACTAGAGCGGTCCTCAAAAGTGATATCCGCAAAGCGGACTTGGCTTTTGAGCGCTCTCGTCGCCGCTCTTCCTACGCCAAGGCTTCTTAGCCCTGATTCTGTGCAAGCCTGACGAAGCGTTTGCGAAGTCGGGAAGGCGGTAATAAATGACAACCCAGAGCAATTCCCACAGCAATGAGAGGCTAAATTTATTGATTTTTTCTTGTTCTATGGACGGCTCTAGCTTTATTGTCTGGTTGCTCTTGCAATCTCCTCGAGCCCTTGGCCTGAGCTGGACGCCGAAGGCTCCCCGAAACAAATGTCTTGTGGACATTTATTTCGGGAATTGCTCTAGACTCCTTCAAAAAACCCGTGGACTCTTTTTTTCTCTCCAAGCTTCGGTCCTTCTATTCGGGAACTTTCAACTTCTATGTTTCCCCATGGGTCAAAATAGATGGAATAAGTGGGCTCTTCACCAAGAAACTCCAATATCTGATTAAGCTTAGCCTGTTTAGCCAATTTGTCCTTAGAAATCACATTAAGGATTACGCTTCTTGGGGATGGTGGCAAAGTAGGATTATGAATTGCATCTAAGTATGGAGTATCCTCAGATGATTTCCAAAGAGCGTCAAAAGAAGGCTGATTCAAATATGGTAGTGCAGAGAAAAATGTACTATCTCTACTCGAGCTATCTGTGAGTGTGTAGTAGTCAAGCATTGAGCGATGTATGTCAGTGTTTTGGGGTAGCATGTGCGAGGCTGCATAGAACGGGATTAGCACATGATGGTACCTCTTGAAAATCGAGATGGCCGTGTCAAAGAGTAGTCCATTAAGATGGAAAGGTAATTCATTTGAAGTCATGATCTCTATGGAA
>JAAZON010000337.1 GCA_012797725.1 SAR324 cluster bacterium
AACTAAGGCCAAAGAACAAACAGTTTTAAAGTAGCATTATGGCAAAGGCTAAACAGTTACCTGAGAGCTCAGGTAAGAAAATAATAGTGGTGAATAAGAAAGCTCGTTTCCGTTATCATGTGATTGAGACATATGAGGCGGGAATTGTGCTTTTGGGTTCGGAAATTAAATCTGTCAGACTCGGGCATGTCAGTATTGATGAAAGTTATGTGCGGCCTCAGGGAAATGAAATCTTTCTCATTAATGCCCACATAAAGGAGTATCCTTTTAGTAAGCATGAAAAGATTGACCCATTAAGACCTCGGAAATTGTTGTTAAGTAGGCCAGAGATCGAAAAACTGCGAGGCAGGGTTGAGATGAAGGGGTTAACGATTATTCCAATTAGCATTTATTTGAAGAAGGGAAGAGCGAAGCTGGAAATTGCGCTTGCCAAGGGCAAGGATACTCCTGATAAACGGCTGACTATCAAAGAACGCGAAATTAATCGAGAGATGAAGCGTTATGTGAAGCGCTAAGCAATGCTGAGTTTTTTGCGTAGAAGCGCAAGGGGAATTTCCTATTAGCAACCCTTCTTTTTCTTAAAAAATACAAGAGACGGAAGCTCAAGAATATTGTCCGATTTGCCGTTCTTAGGCGTAAGATAAACCAAAGGTAACTTTTGTGCCACCAAAGCAAGAGACTATAATTATAGATTTAACCTTCGAGGTCTTGCACCGTTTATCTCGCAATCTTTCTAATCGTTGGACATACCACTCCTTCGAACACACAGCCGATGTTATAGCATTTAGTGAGCTACTTGCTAGAGCTGACAATCGCAGCGAAAGAGAGCAATCGTTGATAAAAATTGCCGCTGCATTCCATGATATTGGTTATCTGATAGAGCCCGCTAATCATGAAGATTTAGGCAGTGAACTTGCCTCTATACTTATGGATAAAAGCGGTTCTTACACGGCGGAAGAGTGCGAAATCGTCAGCGGGATGATTTTAGACACCCAAGTATTTAGAAATGGACAATGGGATTTCTCTTCCCAAAGAAATAGTCTTTCCCAATATTTATGTGATGCTGATGTCTCCAATTTTGGCCGGACATCATTTTTAGATAAAGCTGAACTTGTGAGACTTGAGATAGGGGCAGGTAAAACAAAGCACTATTATATGCACGTCCTTGAAATGCTGGACGCTCATTTCTGGCACAGCAAATACGCGAATGAGCACCTAAGCCATCAGAAGGAGATGAATCGAAAGGCCCTGCTGGAATTAATCGACGCCCTTTAAAATAATTCAATCATTAATTACAAACTTTAAGATGTTGCTTGCTCAAATAATCGGCTAAGCTTTTTGTCATGGACGAAAACGAAGAGAAAGAAGCCCCAAACCTTGTATCTAAGAAAGCGCCAAGTCACTTTGCCTCAGAAATTAAGCGCCTCAAATCGATAACACTTGAAACAGCAAAAAAAAGAGAGTTTATTCCTCAGCCACTTTTTTGGTCATTGTTCTTTTCGGAACTTGATAAGGTAAAGCGTGAGCGTGAGCAAATCCGGGCGATTGAAGAAGCACTTTCTAAACTGGGCTAGCCAATAAACATTACACATTGACATGTGTAATGTTATGTGTATACAATTAGGCTATGCGCACGAATGTCGAGATAGATGAGCAGCTGCTAAAGAGAGCCAAGAAACTGGGTAAGACCAAGACCACGCGGGCCGTGATAGAGAAGGCACTTCTTACCTTTGTGGAAGTTCACGAACGGAGGTCCCTGTTGGATCTTCGAGGAGAAATCAAGTTTGCTAAGGAATATAATCATAAATTGGGGCGGGGTGAAGGAGGATAATAGTCGACACCTCGGTCCTTATCGATTTCTTAAAAGGTGAGGATACAAGAGAGACCAGAGTCCTTGCGGAGCTGGAGGGAAATGGTTTCCAATATGCAATTCCGTTGATATGCCTTCAGGAAGTTCTACAGGGGGCTCGTGATCATAAGGAATGGAAGCTCCTTGAGCAATATCTTTCTAGTCAGGTGCTTCTTGAACCGCAAGACTACAAAGCAACACATGTTGCTGCTGCAAGACTTTATTTCGATTGCAGAAGAAAGGGCGTAACTGTACGAAGTGCGGCGGACTGCTTCATTGCTCAGATTGTTATCGAATGCAACGGAAAACTTCTTCACTCCGATAAGGATTTTGACCGGCTGAAGAAAGTCTGCAAGCTTCAAACTATTTAGACCGCTTTCCGAATCTTCATTCGATTCATGGGCAGTTATGCAATATGCTCTGGAAAGTCTCAGTCATTAGAGTTATAATTAACTTAGTTTAGCTCAGTTCCCCTCAGCATGTTTTTCGCAGAAAGTTCATTGGAAGTTCCTGCGAAAAACATTTGGGGGTGTACTGGTTTCGACGGGATGTGAAGAGATAGTAGTAAGCACGTCGAGGACTCCGTTGGCCTCGTTAAAAAACGGAAAAACATATAAATGCAAACAATGATGATTTTGCAATGGCAGTTGCTGCTTAATTGCAAATAGACTTGCCGCCAAAAGCGCCAGGTCGCGTCGCATCGGCAGTGTTCGCAGCTTCTGCGGGGCATAATTTTAGCGGACTCGTCAACATTTAAGAGTTCCTGTAAATGTTGATTAAAATTTGTGGGGCTG
>JAAZON010000338.1 GCA_012797725.1 SAR324 cluster bacterium
GAAGCAAAGTTCTAGAAAATCAGAATTCAAATTGAGTTTCCTGCAGATTATTATAATTGCAGGGTTTTGCCTCGGTTGTATGGCGGTATCTTATTGGCTTGGAATATATACGGGAACTCGCGCAAGTTATGAAACAGAAATGGTTACAGGCCTAGCTTCTGCTGCAAAGATACCAATCAACCCTCCTTTAGTGAAGGAGGAGCAGCCATTATCAGTCCAGGATGTATATGCCAAACTTGACGAAAGCCAACCTTTGCAAGTGAGCCCAAACACAACTCAACCAAAAGGCACGGAGAGTCCAGAACTTGCGGCAATAAAGAAAGTGGAACTTCCAGAAGCCAAACACCTGGCTAATGGGGGTGAGGATCTCGATGCAGAACTTTCAGAAACGTTATTAAAACCCTCCGACTCAATGGCGCCTTCTAAAGAAAAGCAGTTGGCTAAATCGGCAGGAGAGGATGTGTGGTCTACGCGTAGCGGTCAGCAGGTAGCTTCTCCGAAGAAGGTTGAGTCTGGTGGCATTAGCGATACGACGAAGACATTAGGTTCTGAAAAACCTGAAGTGTTGCGAGAAGCTTCTGTTGCTGGAGCTGATCAGAAAAAGGGATTGGAACATCTGGCAAAAAATTTAGGTGCAATTCCTAATGCTCCCTCTACGGATTTAAATGTGGCTTCTGTTGAGAATCAAAAGGAGACTTCTGCAATTCATGAAATGGTAAAAACGGTTCCAACGGCGGCTTCGACACCGAAGGCTTCCAAGGAAGACAAACAAAAAGAAAAAGAGAAATTAAAAGAAGCGGAGAAAGCGTCAAAGCAAGAGACTGCTGAAGTTGCACAAAAGAAAACAAGTGTGCCGAGAGGATGGTTTGCCCAGGTGGCAGCTCCAAAAGAGCTTAAGGATGCGGATGCTATTGCATTAAAATTAAGAAAATCAGGCTTTACAGTTGTGGTCGAGACTGCAAAAGTGAGAGGAGAGAATTACTATAGAATTTTAGTTGGGCCGGAAAACACCAAAGAGACAGCAGACAGGCTCCTCGGTCAACTGAAGAGGGAAACATACCTTCAAGGTGAACCCTTCGTCAGAATGGTTAAATAAATCCTGCCTGTCTCTAAGCTCTTGCTCTATTTTCAGTTTAATGACTCATTAAAGGTTTATTCATATCTCATTTGAATTAACATTGTACGCGTCAAATTGGTATGACGGGGTAATTTCAGTATCACCAGTAGATATTGCAGTTGCAGGTTTCGTCTAGTCCTATCGTCAAGCACCTGTTCGATTAAGCGCTGCTATGATCTACAATAGTTCCCTCTAAAGCGCCGTCTGAATTTGAGATTGAACCCATGATTATTAATAGTAATGGTGTCATCGGCGGAACACTTGTTGCCATTTATACTTCTTCCTACAATCATGGAAGAAATGGGTCACGTTATGCGCTGACTCTCACACCAGTAAAGCAATCAACAAAGCCCACCAGACGGTTCCAACAGCAGCTCCAGCAAGAGCGGAAGCTAGGAGTGAAATGGTCTATTAGGAATACGCATAGGGTAAACAATTGAGGATGAGAATTTAGTAATTGCTCAGTAACAGAAGAGCCAGTGCAGAAAATACTGGCTCTTCTATAATTTCCGTTAGCGGACCTAGAAACGCAGTCTGCTGAAGCAGTGAGGCAGAAAAGCAGAAGTCAGACAGCCGTTAGCTGTATAGCAGAATGCAGAGAGCGCTCAAAAGCAAAGTCCGCTTTGCGGACATTACTTTTGAGGATCGCTCTAGACCCCCATACCTTGAATGAAACATGTTTTTAAAAATACCGAGAGCTGGGACTGCTCTAATAGTCCCGATTGAGCGTTATTTAAATTTTGCGATGATTTTTTACAATCTCTACTAGTCTTTGGAATCGAGAGTAAGGCTTGAATTATCTAATAAGTTAGCTGAGATAAGTTTTGTTAGAACATGCAGTAGAATAACCTTTCCTACATGTGCTTGCTGTTAGGTGGATGTTATTTTTTCTCATGATCTTGATTTAAAATGAAGTGAAACGCTTCATTTGCAGGATAGAAGCATTTTAAAAAGATTTTTTCCAAGCTTAGTGGACTGTTGACGAGTTAAGAAATCTTGATGACTGATATTTCGGCCGATGGGGCCAAGAATATATTGGATGCTCTTCGCTATGTAGCACTTAGCGATATAGGCATGCGCCGGGAAGAGAACCAAGATTCTTACGGGGCAATTCTGCGTCCAGGCTTTAGAGTCTTTATCGTCGCGGATGGAATGGGTGGTGCACAGGGGGGTGGTATTGCGTCGAAACTTGCGATTGACACCATTGAAAACATAATTGGTGAAAAAGACGAAATCACATCAGAAGAGTTTCTTGAGGCGGTTTATGAATCCAATAGTGCAGTTTTTAACAAAGCATCTGAGAGTCCAGAGCTTCTTGGGATGGGGACGACCTTTGTTAGCTTGCTTTTTGTTGATACGGCACTTTATATAGTTCATGTCGGCGACTCACGGGCTTACCGTATTCGAAAAGGTAAAACCACTCAGTTAACGGAAGACCACACGTTAGTGAAGGAACTAGTTAAGTCGGGAGCAATCAGTGCAGCTCAAGCCGAGAATCATCCAATTTCACATATGCTCACTCGTTCTCTTGGGCCATCTGAAGATACGGTTATAGATCTTGTTTTATCCCCTGATGGACCAGTACAAGGAGATGTTTACTTACTATGCTCAGATGGTTTGTACAATCTAGTCCAGGAGTCCGAATTCAACTCATTGATACAAGGAGTATCTCTCGAAGAGGCAGCCAAGAAACTAGTTGCGCTCGCCAATGAAAGGGGTGGAACGGACAACATTACGGTGATGCTTGTTGAAATTGGAGAGGAATATCCTGTAACGCTTGATGATGTGTCAAGCATTGAGGAAGAGAAGGAAGTTGATGTGGTTTCTCCAGCGGGAGAGCTTGATGTTGAGAAGGACGGAAAGTCAAATGACGGCGATAAGGAACCCGAGCCGAAAAGCGTCTCCCAGATATTGGAAATAACTCAACTAAATGATGAGAATTCAAAAAGAATAGACCTGCTTCTGAAAGAGACAGCCGAAATCCTAGCCAATCAAAAGCGGAGCGAAACAGATTCAAAAATCCGGAAATTTCTTTTGGTTATTGTTGTATGCTTTCTGCTTACTGGTATGTGGATTGGCAAACTTGCAATAGACCGTGTTTCTGAAGATTCGCGATTGTCATCCGGAGGCCAGAAGGAAGCCAAGCAAATTGCCTTAGTGCAGCTTCCCATGAAGGAGCGGCCAAACGGTACTATTGCAATTCATAAGTCAAAATATGTTATTGGCCCGAGAGACGATGCACCTAAGCTTGATCTTCCAGTAGTAGCAACTCTTTGGCATGAAGATGCAGGAGATATATCATTAAGTAAGGAATGGTCAGGACCGGCGGAGGTCTCTCAAAATTCCAAACTTGTTTCGGCTGAGGAGCATAACATCCAAGAGAGAAAGGCCGATCTTAGGAAGCAAATAGCTCAGCTTGAAGTCAAGTTGACACGATTTTCTCAGCCTATTAACAGTGAATTCAGTGACCATTTGAAGGGGTTCGCTGAAAGGCTTGAGGAATTAAATCGCGAAATGGCCGATTTGCGACAGGAACTTGATGTGGCTACCAGGAGGCTTTCCGTTTGGTACGATAGAAAAAAACGGCTTGAGGTTGGCGATCCGATAAACATGGCATCGGAAGTTGCTGTTAGTTCAAACTCCGTGAGAGAGAAGAAAGAGTCCTTCGAAAAGATAACTTGGGACTACCTGAAGGAACTTGAGATTTTACGCTTCAACCAAAATGACAAAGAGCAAGAGCGAAAAGCAGCCGCTCTTCTTAATCGTCGTACTGTTGCCGTTAGAGAACTAACCGCAGAAGTTAAATCCGCAATCGAAGAGAATATTTCGAGATCCAATCAGGAAATAGCAGAATTGACCCAACAGCGAGATCGTAAGGAGAGTGAAATTGAAGAGATAAACCGAGAGGAGGCCTTCATCAAGTCAATTTTAAATGCAAGTCCTGAAGAGCGGGATAATATTAGGACTCAGGTGGCCAAAGAGAAGCTTTCTCTTGAAAAAGAGTTAGAGGAATTACAGCGTATACTGCCTGATGAGAATGAAGATTAGAATTTCAGTTGGCGAACTCAGAAGAGCAGTTCGCGGAATCGGTAAAGCAGACTCAGACAGCCGTTAGCAGTTAAGCAGATTGCAGAAAGCGGGGACAAAACATCTTTGAGTGTCCCGATGATGAACTCAGGAATAGCAAAAAATCAGTTATCACCGAAAGATCCACTGTATTTCCGCCCATATAATCCTTTTGCTCCACCAAGAGCGTCTGAATAAACCCCACTAGGATTTCGGGAGGCAGGGAATTCAACTTCGCCCTTTGCCTCCATTGCACCCACAGATGCTCGAAATTGTGATATTAAGGAACAAGACTCCTCTTCTATCCGCTTTTCAATTGCATGATTCTGCAAATAAGGCCTTTCAGTCAAAATAACAGGCCTTTGTTTATTGTCTACACCAAGTCTTAAAATATTCCTTCTCAACGCTTTTCTAAGGGGTAGTGTGAATTCTTCTTTGGTATCGGGATCAAAAATGTTCAAACTTATCGTGGCAGGTGAGAATTTGTACATAAGTTTCGCAGAACTCCGCTTCAATTTCGAAAGCAAAATGGGATTCCCTGAGAGCTCTCCGGCGGGAATTGCAAAGGTTAAAGCAACTTTGATGTTTGCATCTATTGCATATCCAGGGAGTGTAGAAATCAAGAACCCGTTGCGATAATTCTGGCATGATGTGGCATCGACAAGATCTCCTACTGTCAATAAGATCTTTTCGTGATCACAAATAGTCGATACGACGATATAGCCATTTTCCTTTATTTGACGTTTTGGAACGAGGATTTCTTTAATTGTCTGAAAATCATATC
>JAAZON010000339.1 GCA_012797725.1 SAR324 cluster bacterium
TCATACATAGGTGTTGACATTCTCATGGCTCTATTTTGTGCTGCCGCCATTAGTTCAGGACTTTATGTGAGACAGTACTTCTCGTTGAAAGCTTTGTTTTTTTGCGGAATATTGAGTGGATTAGCTGTCTCAAGCAAATACAATGCGCTCCCCGTAGTCATACTGCCTCTAATTGTTTCAATAAGTGCCAAGAGCTTTGACTGGAGATCTGTAGCTGTTGCACTATTTAGCCCAGTGCTTGGTTTTCTTTTGGGCAGCCCCTTTGCGCTTGTCTCTCTTCCGCTCTTTTTGAACCAATTAGCCTATGAAATCTGGCACTATGGCGTGCAGGGTCATGAGGGTCATATGGCAGAGCCAGGACTCCCTCAATTGCTCTTTTACATGAAATGGCTTGGAAAGAGCGCACTTGGCTACGGCTTGCTTATTTCTTCAATCATTGGTCTTCTGGTTCTTGTATGGAAGAGAGACTTGAAGGGGAAAATTTTCATCATCTTTCCTTTATTATTTATTGCGCAAATGTGCATGCAGAAAGCAAACTTTGAACGCAATATGTTGGTGGTAATCCCACTCTTAGGGATTGTTTCTATAGTGGGTATAGATTGGATGTTAAGAGCAATGAAATTGGGAGAGAGGAAAGTCCACCGACTGATTCTGTTGATAGTGATATTGTTCTCGATACAACCGGCTCTACGAGCATTACAGCTTCGTAACGAAGCCAAGGTCTTGCCGGAGTCGAGGAGGGAATTGGCGGTATATCTCGAAAGTCTTTCGAGAAATAATCTAAGAATCGGCCTTGCAGGACAGCTCCAGATGCCCCCACAGATTTACTCATTGGGCGGCACAAACAAGATTGATCAAATGAAGATTTCATCAGGAGAGATTGATCTTTCAGACTTTGATGTAATAGTTGTCCATGGTCCAGTAGCTATGACAGGGGCAATATTTGAGCTTGAAAAAGAGTTTCCCGGAGAAGTGGGACCACAGAGAGTTGTTAAAAACCCATTAATACAAGTGTATCGAAAAAGAAGAGGGAATTGATAGTATGTATGTAATAAGTGGTGCTGCTGGTTTCATTGGTAGTGCATTAGTTGCAAGATTTAATCAAGAAGGAATTAACAATCTTCTATTAGTTGACGAACTTAAAAGCTCTGACAGATGGAAGAATCTGCTTGGGAAGCGTTTTTGTGATTATTTCCATAAGGAGGACTTCATTGACTCTCTTGAGAGAGGAGAGCTTTCCCCGGACATAAAAGGGATTGTGCATCTTGGTGCATGCTCATCAACCTTAGAACGTGATGTGGATTACCTTTATCGCAATAACTATCTGTATACGAAACGATTAGCTCTTTTTGCAATGAAGAACAAGATTCGTTTTGTATATGCTAGTAGTGCAGCGACCTATGGCAATGGAAGCTTGGGTTATGACGACGCAGAAGATAAAATCCCAAGTTTAGCGCCATTAAACCCATATGGTTTCTCGAAGCAGCTTTTCGATCTTTGGGCATTTGAGAATAAGCATTTCAGCAAAATCTGTGGAATCAAGTTCTTCAATGTATTTGGCCCTAATGAGTATCACAAAGAAGAGATGAGAAGTGTAGTGCTGAAGGCATATCACCAGATTAAAGAATTTGGAGTCGTTAAGCTTTTTAAGTCTCATCGAGCTGACTTTGGAGATGGAGAGCAGAGGCGGGACTTCATTTATGTTAAGGACTGTACGGACGTGCTCCTATGGCTCATTAGAAATCCTGGAGTTTGCGGTATCTACAACCTGGGGACTGGAAAGGCAAGGACATGGAACGACTTGGTGACTTCAGTATATAAGGCTTTAGGCCAAGCA
>JAAZON010000340.1 GCA_012797725.1 SAR324 cluster bacterium
AATTTCCACCTTAAATTCGTGGCTACACATCTCTGCGCATTCTTGTAGTTGCTCGAAATATTCCTTGTTTTCATCCACAACGAGAAGCTTCACATGCTTCTTTGGAACAAAA
The DNA here is from genome assembly GCA_012797725.1 of SAR324 cluster bacterium. The sequence goes on from JAAZON010000340.1 coordinate 113, forward strand.
CTTCGGAGATTTCCTGGCAACATGGCCTAACCCTCAGAAAAGACAATTCTTGATGTGAATTTAATCCTCTACTCCTAATTTCATTATCGGCTATTGCTTAATTGAACATGAGTCTTTACGTCTTTCACTTGAAACTATGAATGAACTGACAAATTGTCCACTCCCCCCAAGAGTATTTGAGGACACCCACTTATTCTAAAAAGTCGTTATCAAGGGTCTTTAAGAACATCCATTCCTTCTAAAAAGTCTTTATATGATATGCTTGGATTCTAAAAAACTGTAACCGTTCACGTGGGTTGCTAGCACCCTGACCACACCGTCATTGCGAGGGCACGATAGTGCCCGTGGCAATCCGTACGTCCAGATTGCCACGCCCTTTGGGCTGTCAATGACGTGAACACTTACAGAAAACTATCAGCCAAAGATATTGCTCGGTGTTATCAATATGTTGCAAAGCAGGATATTTTAAGTCTTGCTCTTTTCTATATTTTTTCTATATCATAATAAAATAACAGAAGGAAGCCTCCCATGAAAGAGAAGAGCAATATCAAGGAAAGCGTTAAATCAAGCAATGCATTTAAAACAAGCACTTTGGCGCCTGTTCAGAGGCAGACTCTGGATTTTTTAAAGCATTTCATTGCAGACAAGGGCTACGGTCCTACTCTTAAAGAAATAGCCGAAGCAATTGGAGTTAAATCTGTTTCTACAGCACATTTTCATCTTGAGAGGCTGGAGGACAAAGGCTTTATAAGTCGTGGTCCCGATGGATCAATTGAAATTGTAGGGACTGAAAAGATGCAACTAGGACCTACTGCAGTACCGTTGGCTGGTGTAATTGCGGCCGGCATGCCCATTGAGGCAATTGAAAATTCTGCTTGGATTGAAATTCCTCCTCAAATGCTTGATTCCAGAGGGGAAGTTTTTTGCCTAGAAGTAAGCGGCGAATCAATGATTGACGCTCATATTTGCGATAAAGATGTGGTAGTAATACGGAAACAAGACCATGCCAAAGATGGCGAAATCGTCGTTGCTCTTCTTGACGATGGATCGGCAACTTTGAAATATTTTCGACGATTACGTAATGGCGGGGCAATGCTTGTTCCAGCGAATTCGACAATGCAGCCAATTCCAGTAGATAGTGTTACCATTCAAGGTGTTGTTGTGGGCGTTCTGCGTTATCTGCATTGATTTAAAAAGTTTAGTATTTTCAATTAAGAGGTGAAACATGGCAGCAAGTAACGAAAAAGATAAGGCATTATCGTCTGCAATATCAATACTCGAAAAGAAATATGGAAGCGGCGCAATCATGCAGCTTGGTTCTTCTGTGCATGATAAGGTTGAAGCCTATTCTACAGGCAGCCTTGGACTCGACATCGCGCTAGGAATTGGCGGAATGCCAAAGGGAAGGATTTGTGAAATCTACGGCCCTGAGTCCTCAGGCAAGACTACCCTTGCCCTTCATCTCGCCGCAGAAGTGCAGAAAGTCGGCGGCACAGTCGTATTTATTGATGCTGAACATGCCCTTGATATTAATTACGCACGAAAACTTGGCGTTGATACTTCAAAATTACTTGTGAGCCAACCAGACTGCGGCGAACAAGCACTCGAAATTTGTGAGACTCTTATTAATTCTGGCTCTGTTGACTTAATTATAGTGGACTCGGTGGCCGCACTAGTTCCACGCGCCGAAATAGATGGAGAAATGGGAGACCAGCAACCTGGCCTTCAGGCCCGTTTGATGAGCAAGGCTCTTCGCAAATTAACTGCCATTGCTGCACGTTTCGGGACCTCCATATTATTCATCAATCAAATACGAATGAAAATTGGAGTTATGTTCGGCTCCCCTGAGACAACTACCGGCGGCAATGCTCTGAAGTTTTATTCATCAGTTCGTCTTGATGTCCGACGCATTTCTTCTATAAAAGATGCAAATGACGTCACCGGCAACAGAGTCAAGGTTAAAGTTGTTAAGAATAAAGTTGCTCCTCCGTTTAAGAGCGCGGAATTTGACATCAATTTTAATGAAGGCATATGCAAAGTCGGAGAGCTTGTTGACCTAGGAGTTGAACAAGGAATAATCGACAAAGCAGGCGCTTGGTATTCTTATAAAGGTGAAAGATTGGGCCAAGGCCGAGAAGGTGCAAAACAGTTCTTGAAAGAAAATCCTGAGATCCTCTCTGAGATAGATGGAACCATACGGGATAGTTTTGGCATTCCCAGACAGGTCATTCTCTCAACCGTAGAAAAAACCGAACTTAATGTCGATAAAAGCTCCTCTGAGAAAACAGTGAAGGGTTCAAAGAAAAAAGCTCCAATTGGCGAAAAGGCTGACATTGAGCTAGGAAGTACGGACACTGACGCAGAACTAATTAATTGAGCTCATCAAACGATGAGAGTCTGCGCCCCTCCTCCGGTACATTAGCAAAAATGCCCGGAGGAGCACGTTCCGGTTGGTCTGTATTTATTTTATCGACCTGCCAAAAGCTGGCCCCTCTCTCAAATTTGATTAAAGGGAGACTATAATGAACGAGATTTTTCTCGTCCGATATGTTCGGCCTTGCGAAAACCGAGTCTTCAGATTGTCCGCGTGAAACGCGCTCTCCTTTTTTCATTTGATTTAATGAAGGATCGCATTTCGATGCGTTAATCGGATAGAGCATCGACGTTTTATAAAGCTTGGCTTGAATGATCGTATTTGAATTCTATGGGCTTTAATCAAGCTTGATTTCAATACTCGCCACACCCCAAGACTAAGTATTTATTTACAGATCCCTAAAATTCTGCCTGTGTCTCAGTCAAAGACTGAAATCATTTTTTATCCGACTCTTTGGCTGCAAGCAGCTCCCTGAGTGTGCTTCTACCTGAAGATATCCCCCTTGATGAAGTTCCTGAATCCTTCTTTGCTTCGTACACGATATCATTTATTTTCCACAATCCATCTTCCCTTAGAAGGTGAAGTGTCATTTCTCTATCATCTGCAGATTGCAGCCCTAGGTTCCGGCGCATCTTTGCTGCAATCCCCGGTGGCTCTTTCCTGATTGCGTCTACTTCAATACTCCAATTATCAGCCCAATCTTGAGCATCCAACAAAAAATCGGAATCAAAGTAAAATAGATCTTTTGATTTGGCAGCTTCTTCTTCAGCCTTCTTTAACAAAGCAATCAAATCTCTCGTGGCAATATTCTTAGCAATGACGAATGAAGTTGGGCCTTTACCCACATCATTTAAAAAATCCTTTATGTATTCAGAGTACCATCCATTTATATCTTTTTTCACCTCTGAGAGTTCTTTCTCCTCTTGTGCCTGACAAAAAAGAGGTAGAAAGCAAAATGCTAGAGTTAGAAGCAGCCTCATAGAAACTCCTTTTCTGATAGCTAATTACGCCAGAATACTTGCGCTCCCCCACAAAGCAAAGCAAGCAATAATATCCAAGCTACTCCCATCCAATAACGCATGGGCTCTTCACTTCGCAGTACTTCTCGATCCTCGCCCAAGCTAGTTTCCGTATATTCACCTTCCATTAATATCCGGACCAGAATGAACACATCAAAGAGAGCTACAACACCCCTTATAGTTGCTCCAATTCCCGGCTCTCTATAAGACAAAATATGTGCCAGCAAAAGCAAGCCAAAATTAACAAGCGTTATTATTCTAAGTGTCATAACACTAGATCTTTTCCTTTTGAATAAACAATCCCTTGTCTACTTTCTCGAAAAAATACTGAAAAAACCTTTCATCATCGATAGCGTACACTGCTACTGTCGCACCAATGTTATCGAGTTCTTTCCTTTGGAAATTAGCACGGACCCGCGTTGTCTTTCCGAACTCAGAAATATTTATTGATGCTTCAATCTGTGCACTCTTTCTCCATCTTGGGATCTCTCTGGGACGCCCAAAGCCGCCAAAAAAAGCATCTCCTGGGCGTTCGATGTCTACTTCTTTCTGCGCTGATATGAATCCTAAATTACTATCTGCATTCTTTATCATGAAACCCTCGTCTTGCAGAACATCAATCAAGGATTTCATGACCGTCTTCATGTCTCGTTCGTCATACTCACGAGTTTGAATAGCACGCACTTGGAGTTGAGACTTCGGGGCCTCAGCTGGTGGTATAGTGCAAGCTGCAGGAAAAAACAGAAATATCAAAAGAAGATCTCTGGGTTTTAACATATGAAATGTACCTTAGAATTTACTAGAGTGATAAGAGAAGGTATCCACCAACCCCTGTGAGTCAAATTTAATAATTACCGTCAGGGTCTTTTGCGTAGTAGCGGAGGCTCCTGCGTTTGCCGAATAGCCCCCAAGTAGTCCTCCTAAAACC
>JAAZON010000341.1 GCA_012797725.1 SAR324 cluster bacterium
ATGAGTTGACAACCGTTGCAAACCCCTAGAGATAAGGTGTCGTCTCTTTCCATGAAACGTCTTATGGCTCCATAAGCTCTGTCGTTGTACAACAAAGCTCCAGCCCAACCCCTTCCCGCGCCAAGGACATCGCTATTAGAAAAGCCCCCAGGGAAAACAATAAAGTTTATATCATCTAAGGTTTCTCGTCCTGACATCAAGTCACTTACTGTCACATCTTTAACATCAAAACCCGCTGCAAACATCGAGAAAGCCATTTCTCTGTCACCATTAGTGCCCTTTTCACGGATAATTGCCGCACGGAGTCCGGACAAAGTCTTTCTTTCGAAATCCACCCCATAATCTTTTGCGGCGCCAGTAAAATCCTTGGGGAACTTGAATTTTAGAGGGTGCTTGTCAAAATTCTTGAAGCGCTCGTCAGCTTTTTTATTTTTTGTCTGCATTGCGTCAAATAACGCAGATGGCTGAAACCATGCCCTACGCAATTCTGCAAGCGGTTTATTAAAAGACAAGGCTCCGGCTTCAAGCTCGACAAAAGGACTGCCCTGGACTCGGGCAATTTCCATGACGTCAAGCTCAGATTCCTTGAAAAGCTTTATTAATTGGGTCTTTTGATTTTCAAAAACCTGAAGAATGACCGCAGGCTTTTCACAAAAGAGAAAAGAAGCTGGATCAGAAACTTCGTTGATTGATATACGAATTCCAAGATCTCCGGCAAAGGCCATTTCACAAAGAGCTGAAATAACACCGCCAGAAGATACATCGTGACCAGCCAATATTTTTTCTTCGCGTAAAAGCTTCTGAATCAGGGAAAAGCCCTTAGCGAATTTGTTGAGATCCTTGACCTTAGGCACTTCGCTTCCAAGTTCTCCAAGAGTTTGTGAAAGCGCCGAGCCTCCCAAAGGACATTCCTTGATACCACTTAAATTGACATATAGTATTGCGCTTTCAAGAATGGGTTTCAGATCGGGGCTTATATAGTTTAGGAAATTATCAGTCTCAGCAGCCGCGCTGATTATTACAGTCCCCGGAGCGTTCACCTCAGTTCCTTCTTTGTATTTCTGCGTCATGGATAAGGAATCTTTACCGGTTGGAACCGGAATACCCAAACTTATTGCGGCATTCGATAACGCCTCAACAGCATCATACAAACGAGCGTCTTCTCCGGGGCGTTTTGCAGGCCACATCCAATTTGCGCTTAAGGCTACAGAACTGAGCCCATTCTTAAGAGGAGTCCAAACTATATTAGTCAATGATTCAAGCAGACTAAGGACGGCTCCGGCCTGAGAATCAATTAATCCCACGATTGGCGCGTGACCAATTGCTGTCGCAATACCGCGGCCTGAAGAGTAGTCAAGAGCAGCTATTCCAAGATTTGCAAGTGGCAGTTGAAGCTGTCCCACACATTGTTGGGCAGCGACTCTCCCACTAACACTCCTATCAACTTTATTCGTGAGCCAATCTTTTGAGCCAACACCTTCTAGAGACAAGACATTCAAAAAGGCTTTTAGGAATTCCTCACCAGTCTTTGGATTGAATTGAAGTGTATTACGCTCAAGGTTTAGTGAGGTATCCTCAATAACAGTTTTTGGAGAGCTTCCCAGTAGAAGTTCAAGGGGAAGAGCTACTGGTTGCGATCCATCAGCATCTTGAAAGATAATCATCTTTGAATCGTCAATTTCGCCAATTACATATAATGGCGCTCGTTCTCTTTCCGCGATTTTCTCAATCACTCCAAGCATGTTTTCGGGCACAACAAGTCCCATTCGTTCCTGGGATTCGTTACATATTATTTCTCTAATTGACAGTGTCTTGTCTCCAACAGGAAGGGCTTTAATATGTATTGTGCCTCCGGATGGCTCAATTAGCTCGGTGAGGCAGTTCATGTGCCCACCAGCCCCATGATCGTGCACTAATACTATCGGATTATTGTTCATTTCCGCTAGCGCACGGATTACATTGTAGACCCGTTTCTGCATCTCAGCGTTTGCACGCTGAACAGCACTTAATTCAATTTCTTGTGAGTATTGTCCTCCCCCTACTGAACTGACTGAGCCCCCAGCCATTCCAATTCGATAGTTGTCACCGCCTAGGAGCACAACCTTCTGCCCTTTTTCCCCCTGGTCCTTCAATGCGTGTTTTGTGTTGGCATACCCAACACCGCCTGCGAGCATAATGCAGCGATCATAAGCGCACAGCTGTTTGGCATTCATGCCTTCAAATGTGAGAAGAGACCCTGCAATAAGAGGTTGGCCAAACTTGTTTCCAAAATCTGAAGCGCCATTTGAGGCTTTGATGAGTATTTGCGCTGGTGTCTGGTACTTCCACTTTCTTGCTGGGATTTTGTTTTGATAAGAAAGTGCACGTGCTCCTTCGATTCGAGGATATGATGTCATATAGACAGCAGTTCCAACAAGAGGAATCGAGCCCTTGCCACCTGCCATACGGTCTCTAATTTCTCCACCACTTCCAGTTGAAGCACCGCTAAAAGGTTCGACAGTAGTAGGGAAATTATGTGTTTCAGCTTTAAGCGAGAGCACAGATTCAATTGCCTGAATTCGAAAATAACTGGGGCGAGTTGGATCTTCAGGTGCGAATTGAATCAATTTAGGCCCTTTCAAAAACGCCACATTATCTTTATATGCAGATATCAAATTTTCCGGAGATTTTGCGGAGCTTTCCTTAATTAACTGGAAAAGGCTCTTTTCCTTTTTCTTTCCATCAATGATAAAAGTTCCATTAAAAATCTTATGACGACAGTGTTCAGAATTAACCTGAGCGAAACCAAACAATTCTGAATCAGTGAAGCAACGCCCAAGTTTCTTGCTTGTTTTCTCAAGATATTCAATTTCTTCAGATGAGAGCGCTAACCCTTCTTTCTTGTTGAATTCCACAATGTCTTTTACAAAGAAGCTGGGCTCAGGCCTTCTTTCAACAAGAAGTGAATTTCTATCAAGTCCATAGTAAACGGATTGCGTCATGGGGTCCACTGAACTAAGTTCTGATTCTTCAATAGGTTCGAATCTCTCAATACGCACAATACCATTTATTCCAACGTTTTTTGCGATCTCACTGGCGTTTGTTGACCAAGGACTAACAAGTTCTTTTCTGGGTCCAACAAAGAGTCCTTTGACAGAATTCGTTGAAAGCAGCGCTGCACCCAAGAGCCACTCAAGGTGTTTTATGTTTGTGGAGCTTAATTCGATTTCACTTTCAACCAGAAAAATGTCTCGAATCCCGGAGAAAATACTAGTTGTGTTCATTATTTTGCTTCCAAGCTTAAAGGCAGACCAGTGTAATATAGAAGGAATGGCTGAACTATAGCAGTTTATTCTGTTCCCTCAAAGTGGAGCCAGAATCGAGGCGATTTACTATTCTTAAGTTCAAAATTTCGAGCAAAGGTCAGGCTTGTTTTAGGAGTCATGACTCATGTGAGGAGTGTTTTAATTGAGTGCCCTTGCGCTCTTTTTGTTATTGAATATTATAGTTTCCGTAATAGTAGCTTACGGGGTATATACTTGACGCTCCTGGTTTTTTAGCTATTAATTAAGAACTAAAGTTGGGTTGAGACTCGGATTCTTGGAGGCTGAAGCGAGAAAATTTGAGTTTCTTTTAATTTCAAATGAAGCAAAGGCATATGATTACGGTTCAAAATCTTGCAAAACGCTATGGTGATGTGGAAGCCGTTCGCGGTCTTAGTTTTAAGGCGGCAAAAGGTGAAATAGTCGGTTTCTTAGGACCAAATGGTGCGGGTAAAACAACAACTCTTAGAATGCTAACAACTTATTTACCCCCAAGTGGTGGGACTGCGACAGTGGCTGGTTATGACATAATTTCCCAGGCCGACGAGGTGCGAAAGCACATAGGATATCTACCGGAGAATCCGCCTTTATACGGAGAAATGACCATTACTGAGTACCTTAGATTTGTTGCACGTATTAAAGGTGTAGCTGCCAGACAAATAAATGAGAAAGTGGAAGAAGCCATTGAAAAGTGCTTTATAAAGGATGTTCGAAATCGTCTTTGCCAGCATTTGTCAAGAGGCTTTAGACAGAGAGTAGGGTTGGCTCAGGCCTTGATTCACGATCCTGCTGTGTTGATTCTAGATGAGCCTACTAGCGGTCTCGATCCAAAACAAATCATAGACATTAGGCGTATGATTTCAAATCTCGCGAAAGAACACACTGTAATATTGAGCACTCACATTTTGCCAGAGGTTCAAACTGTGTGCCAGAAAGTTGTGATAATAAACGGAGGTACCATTGCTTTGGAAGCAATGCTCTCAGAACTCCATAAGCCACTCGAAGAAGTATTTCTTGAGTGCTTGAAAAGCGAAAATCTAAATTGAGGACTAAGCTATGAGAAATGCACTTGCAATATGCAGACGTGAATTGCTTTCTTTCTTTGTTTCTCCAATCGCATATTTCGTGATTACGGGGTTCTTGTTGCTGGCTGCTTATTTCTTCTTTGTCTTGCTAGCACAGTTCAATGTTTTTTTGTTCCAATATAGGCAAATGCAGTTTATGGGTGGGGGATCGGCCCCCAACTTAAATCAATGGGTAATAGAACCTTACTACCATACTTTAGTTGTAGTTTTGGTTTTTCTGATCCCACTTTTGACAATGCGAATCTTTGCCGAAGAGAAGAAGAGGGGAACTTTTGAACTTTTAGTTACTTCTCCTTTGTCAGTGGGGGAAATTGTTTTTGGCAAATTCCTAAGCGTTGCAGTAGTTATTGTCATAATGATGCTTCTTATTTTTGCATTCCCCCTACTCCTATGCATTGCTGGTAATCCAGAGATCTATCCTGTGTTGAGTGGTCTTTTGGGAATAGTTCTTTGTGCCCTTGGTTTTGCTGCAATAGGGATGGCGGTATCGTCTTTCACAGAAAACCAAATAGTGGCTGGTGTTAGCGCAATGGTGGCATTACTTCTTCTATATGTCATTCATTCTCCTGCACAATCGTTGGGGGGTATTGGCGCTGAAATACTTACTAACATGTCGCCGGTGATGCAGATTCGGGATCTAATCCGAGGAGTTATTTCCTTAAAAGCTGTGGTCTATTTTGTTAGTTTAATTTCAGTGGGTCTTTTTCTTTCACTTAGGGCGCTTGAAGCCCATCGCTGGCGCTGAAACAGGACTATTAGAGGTGTGTTGAGATAAGGGTGTGCTTATGAAGAGTGACAAAATCCATTTCGCCGGTATTGCTGGTGTTATTGTATTCCTTTTCGGTGTGATTGGAGCTTTTATTGTTGGGTTTCAAGGAGCGGGGATAATACTTCCAGCTGTGCATTTGTGCATTGGCGCTGGACTTGTGATTTTTTGGTTCTTTGCGCATGGCTTGTCCCATTGGCGTGGCACTAGTGAGGTGGTGCGAGGGCGAACGGCACGTTTTAGTGTAAATGCTATTACATACATAACCTTATTTCTTGGTGTTATCATTGCCGCAAATTATCTTGCTACTCGGCATGATAAGCGACTCGATTTAACAGAAGAAGGAATATACAGCATTGCTGAGCAGTCAAAAACGGTGATCAAAAATTTGCAAGCTTCACTGAAAGTTGCAGTCTTTAAAGTCGCAAGTGGCCCTGAGCCAGAACGCATAAAAGATCTGCTTAATCTATACAAAAATGCCAATCCAAGTAAGTTCAGTTTTGAGATTATCGATCCCCAAGCCAAGCCTCATCTTGTTGAAAAGTACGGAATGAAAACGGGAAGCTTTATTTACCTTGAATATGGCGATACCGATCCGAAAGCTATAAGTCGTCTGAATGATTTTTCAGAAGAAGCTCTTACAAATGCTATTATTAAACTTAGAAAGGGTGACGAGAAGAAGCTTTATTACGTGCAAGGGCATGGCGAACCTGACATTAAATCCAACAAACCGGGCGGCTTTGAGGAGTTTTCAAATGCTATCACTGACGAGCATATGAAGCTTGAGCCGCTAGTTCTCGCAACAAGTGACAAGATACCAGATGATGCGGCAGCTATAATTCTTAACAGTCCGCGTAAGAGTTTTGTTTCACAAGAAAAGGAGATGTTAATTAAATATGTGGATGCCGGTGGTCGTCTGTTTATAGCCTATGATCCTCAGGTATCTAATCCTGAGATTAAGGAGATAGCCAGTCATTTTGGAATAATTCTTGGTAACGATATCATAGTTGATATGGTGCAGCGACTCTTTGCGGGTCCGGCTCTTGGAGTTCAGCCGATAGTTCCATTAAATGGCACCCATAAAATTTTAGAGCGTTTTGGTGAAGGAGATGTTGCTATCTTCAATATGACCTCTTCAGTTAGAGTTGATGAAACCAATCAAGATGCGAAAAAGAACTGCCAGGAATTAATTAAGACCGGTCCAAATTCATGGGCAGAGACTAATCTTAAGGCTCTTCTGGATGCCGAGAATCCTTCAGCATCTAGAGATCCTGATGACATAACAGGGCCTGTTTCGGTGGCTGTTGTGTGTGAAAAGAGCCTGGAGAAGGCAAAGGCCGAAGGTGCAGAACCGTCATTTGACAAAGTCTCTAGAGTGGTAGTAGTGGGAGATTCTGATTGGTTCGCAAATGGCAATATCACTCAATATTCAGCGCGTGATCTGGTTTTAAACATTGTTAACTGGCTAGCTGGGGAAGAAGGAGGAATTTCCATTAGACCAAAACAGATGCGCTTTTCGGCTGCTCCAATCGAACGAAGTCAGTATATGCTGATTTTCCTTGGCAGTTATGTAATTCCTGAGCTTATTCTTCTTGCTGGTCTCTATGTGTGGTGGCGAAGAAGAAACGGCAACTGATAATTACTGGGAGGAATCGATGACAGGAAAGAAGATGCTCGTGCTATTGCTAATTCTTCTCGGGGTTCTAGCTTATATATTTCTATACGAAATTCCTAAAAGCAAGGAGAAGGAAACAGCCGATCTTCTGCTAAAGGGGATTAAAGAAGAGCAAATTCAGCGTATCGAGATCACTAAAGGAGACCGAAGAGTCTCATTGTTGAATAAGAACTACAAACCCGAGGTAACTTTTGGTAAGGAAGACAAAGAAAAAGATTCCGTCTCAAAGAACTCGGTTTGGGAACTTGGCAATAAAGCAGGAGCGGTACTCGATACTAGTCTGGTTCAATCTTTGAGCACTGCTCTCCTTGATTTAAAACTTGATACTGCAATTCCCAAAGATGAGCTTGACTCAGATCTAGGAGTTTATGGTCTTCAGAATCCAGAAATGACCATAAAAATTGCTTACGCCAAAGGCGAGTTGGATCTTCGTCTTGGAAAGAAGAATGACTATGTGTTTAAAAGATACTTTCAAGTTAGTGGCAAAGAGGGTGTTTATTTGATTTCTGACTCTTTATTTACTGCTGCTGATAAGAATGAGCTCGACTTTAGAAAGAAAAATCTAGTAAGTTTTTCAGACTTTGAGGTCAAAAAACTGAATGTGTCTAAGGGTTCTTTGAAACTTGTTTTCGAGAAACAAGGAGATGAAGGTTGGAGGATCGTAGATCCGATTCAAGCTACAGGTAGTTCAGAGAAGATTTCAGCACTATTAAGAGAAGTTAGGGATTATAAGGCAGAGGATTTCATAGATTTCTTGCAAAATGAGGCTGATTCAGTATTAAAGCAAAACAGACTAGACCTGCCTGATTTGTCTGTGAGGATCGAGCGGGCAGAAGGAGCTGATGTCGTTCAGTTGTTAGCAAGTGAGGTGCAAGATTTAGCTGACGCTTCAAAGAAGACAACGGTATTTCGAGTGGATCAACTTCCATTTCTTGGTAAGATAAACAGAAGTGTCATAAGTCGGATTTCCATGAACCCTATTGATTATAGGGAGAAAAAACTCTTTTCTTATGGAAGTGATGTCATAAAGAAGGCAGAAATCGAAAGAGCTGGACAAGAAAAGCTGGTATTAGAGCTAGAAAAAGAAGACTGGAAATTAGGGAGCGAAAAAGCTGATCAAGCTTTTGTGCAGCAGTTTTATAAAAATTTGAGCGATCTAGCGGCCATTTCATTTGCTGATGAAGCTCAGAGTAAGAATTTTGGCTTTGATACGCCAACGCTTAAGATAACACTTTGGACGAATAAGTTTGAAAGTGATGAGAAACCCACTCCCATATCCTTGGTAGTGGGTGCTGAAACAGAGAACGGTTATTACGCATTTGCAAAAGATCCAAAGGAAGTCTTTGTGATCAGCAAAGAGGCTTTGAAAAATATTTCGCCTTCTCGCGAAACTTTATTGCCTGTAAAGACTGAGCCTACAGTGACGGTAAGTGTTAGTCCTAATTGAGTTCGGTGTCTCCTAATCCGCCTTCGCTGAAGGCGGATCCGCGAAGTGGGGCTTAAATAGTGGTCATCTTTCTGAAATTTAAAGCTTGGAGGGGAAATCAACTTCACGTTGACGGCATTTAATGCTGGTTCTTTTAATTTCAGTTGGCGGAATCAGAAAGGCAGTTCGCGGAAGCAGTTGAGCCGAAAAAAGCAGACTCAGACAGCCATTAGCAGTCAGGCAGATTGTTGAAAGTGGGTATCCCAATGAAGAACTCAGGATTGCCGATGAAAACAAAGCCAGCAGTGACGGCCAGCGTTACTCCTGGTTGATAAATTGCTATCGTTTATCTGAAATATCTTAATGGATTTACTGGCGTATATTTCCCAGAGATATTTTTCATTCTTACTTCAAAATGAAGATGAGGACCAGTTGTTCTACCACTTGTCCCTACTTTTCCAATAAGCATGCCTGCTTTGACATACTGAGCCTTCCTTACCAAGCTTTGCTGTAGATGGGCATACAATGTGACGATGTCCTTAAATTTTCCGGAACCTTTAATTGCAATGAGATTTCCATAAGATCCGAAATATTCTGAATATACCACCTGGCCATCATGGGCAGACATTATAGGACTAGAAAAAGAGGCTTTAATATCTACACCGGAATGCATATAGCCTCTTCGCCAACCAAAGGGACATGTCAGCACTGTGGAAGAATGAGGCCAAAACAACTTTGAGCTTGAAGTTTTAAACGGCAATACCATGCCTTTTATGCTCTCTGCATTGTGAGTCCAATTGTTCGGAATGAAGGGTAAAGCTTGGCTTTGTTCTCGCATTCCATTTTTAATAAAGGCGTAGGTGTTGCTTTTTTTAATCAGTCTCCAAAAATTAGTGCGTGTTTCTGAGAAAAGCCTTGTGAAATTTCCTTCTCCAAGATTATGTTTGGCCTTAAACTGGGTTGAAGGAATTAACACAATACACAGAGTATAAAGAACTCCAAATAAAAGTCCTGGCAGCATCCAGAAGAAGGGTAGCTCGTTCTGTTTCCATGAATTAGCTTTGTGAAGCAATTGTGTCATGACAGAACTTAATATCCCGGTTAGATTTCCTTCTCTTCTTTTGTTCTAAAGAAAGGGTACTTTAATCTAGGGTTTCAAATTTGATAACATATTAAAAGCGTTTAAAGCTAAATCAGCTCTAATTTAAGGAAATTTCGCATGAATTTCAATAAATTCAATAAGTTACTCTTTTCATACTTCTAAAAAGCAGTAAAGAAAAGCCTTGATATTTATATATAGAGTGTTTGCTCTATAAATAAATCTATCGTATCATATATGATAGTAAAAGGCGTCAAAAATGGAGAAAGAAATATGAAGTCAACAATAACATTTTTATTAAGCCTATCATTAATCCTGGGGGGCTTAGTCGCTCTTGAGCCGAGCCTTGTTAGAGCAGAAAGCGCATCTTGTAAGTGCGGAGAGCAATGTAAATGTGATTCAAACCAACAATGTAGTCACAAAAGCTGTCCTATTAAAAAATAGTCAGGAAGCAAAGTCTAAGAAGCTCCAACACGAACTCAGGATTTTTTAAAGATCTGAATATTGGATTTACTAGCTCCATTGACTATGTCATTTAAGGAGAATGGAGCAAGAGCTTGAAGAGAGGAGAAAAGAAAAAGCAAAGGTTATTATTCTATTAATAACTGGTTTACTGATTTTTATTTCTCACTTTGCATTAATTACCTACGGATCGTTTCAGCTAATTGGAGAGGAGCTAAGGGGAGATTCTTACGATTCCCTAGGAGAAAGCTTGCTCGAAGGACGTGCAGATGTCAGGCCTTCAACAATCAATTGGGAAGGGATTGAGATCGATGGTAAAGTATATATGTACCAGGGCCCATTTCCTGCTTTCCTTCGTGTCATTTTCAATGTCTTATACCCTTCAGGCCATGGGAAATGGTCTCGAGTCTCAGGACTTCTCGCCTCGATCCTAACAGTAGTTGGCTTTACATTGCTTCTTCATTTCATTCTTTATAGAAGGAGAGAGAAGAGGCTTAGCCTATTAATTATATCAATTCTAGCATTCAGTCTTGGTTCGCCACTTGTATTCTTGATCTCTAGCATGCGCATTTATCATGAGCCCATTGTGTGGGGTCTTTGTTTTTCTGTTTGGGCAATATATTTTCTTCGGTCTTTGTTTTTCTCAGAGGAAGTGTCTTCTTCTCAATATATTGGATTTTCATTTTGCGCGGGAGCTGCACTGCTTTCTCGTGTTACGTTTGCTCTTCCACTTTATGGAATTATTTCTACTTTTATCATAATCGAAATATGGAATAGGTCGTCTATTAAGAAATGCTTCGCTCTTCTTAGTTTCGCATTGCCTGCTGGGTTATTTCAGCTTTGGTACAACTATGCGCGTTTTAATTCTATTTTTGAAGCCTTTGATACCACGCATTTTTACCTAAAGCCTGAAGAATTTGGAGGTTTTTTTAATGTTGCCAGAATAGCCAATGGTATTTTTAATTTTCTCTGGCCTAGACTCTCTCAAATCTCTTTATCATCTCCTTGGTTCCAGCAAGTTGCAGTTCAGTACTGGAATCCTGAGTTGTTTATGGGGTGGAGAGAACAAACCATATCGTTGTTTATATCATCCCCATTTATTGCCATTCTTGGCAGTCTGGGCGTAGGGTTATTACTTCTTCGAAACGCTTCCAGACGTCTTCGTTTCGTTTTATTGGCATTTGCTCTGCAAGGGATTCTTATCTGCAGCTATTATCTTGTTTCCGAAAGATTCAGCGCAGAACTCATGCCGTTTTTTATCGTTGGAACAATGTGGTTTTTTTCTTCTGGGAAGATAAGAAGAAAAACGCCTCTAATTCTTGGTGCTCTTATGCTTTTGTCAGTGGTTGCAAGTTTATGTAGTACGGCAAGCTGGCATATTTATTATGCTGTAGGAGGTACCGATATTCCTTCTGAATATCAGCAGCGTCTCAGAGCATTGTTTCATCCACAAGAAACAATGCCACCCTGGGAGGGGGAGCGAGCTTATCTTAAGGTTGAGGATGCAGTTGATTTGGTTTATGGCTTCATGCCGCCTCGTAGCAACCTTACTTTTAATGGTGAAAAGTTAAGTTCACTGGGGCAGCCAATTAAGTATGGAATCGGAATGCATGCGCCTACCACGATAAAATTTCGAGTGCCCTCAAATGCTGTTGCCTTTGAAGGTATAGCAGCACTTGGAGATAGTGCATTAAATTGTTTTGGAGCCTTGTTCAGTGTGAGAGTGCAGCAAGAAAACAGTTCGGTACTTTTTGATAGTGGTCCAATTGGCATGGCAGGTGCTCCGTTACCGGGCGGTGGTATTCTGGGATCTTTCAGAAGATCTGTTTTATTTCGTGTTAACGTTCTGCCGAATTCAATAGTTTCTATAGAGGTCGATCCGCTTGAACAACGTGATTGCGATCATGTACAGCTTCTTAACGCAGCATTCTTGTTAGATGCTAAGAGTCAAAATGGGAAAAAGTTCTAAATCTATTGCATATTAGGAAGTCCCATACGAAACTAATACGCCATGAAAGAGAAAAGAAGAGCGTCATATAGTATTTCAGAAGAGGTAGCTAATAGCATTATTCATGGGGCTGGTACACTGCTTTCTGTTGCTGGTCTTGTTATCATGATAATATTCGCGAGCAGGTCAGATAGCGCCTGGCCTCTTGTTAGTTGCATTATCTTTGGCGTTAGTCTCATCTTTCTTTATTCCACATCTACTCTTTATCATGCTATCCAGAATAAATCTGCCAAGGAAATTCTGAGAGTCATCGATCACTGTGCAATCTTTATTCTTATTGCTGGAAGTTACACTCCCTTTATGTTGGTGAGCCTTCAAGGGGCTTGGGGATGGTGGTTATTTTCGATAATCTGGGCACTGGCAATACTTGGAATTGCCATCCAAATTAAATCATTGGAGCGTTGGTTTTTTGTGTCGCTTGCTCTTTATGTCTGTATGGGGTGGGCAGCTTTGATCGCAATTAAGCCTCTTATTGAAGTTGTGTCAGTTCCTGGACTTTATCTTCTGCTTACTGGAGGACTCGCATACACAGGCGGGATTGTATTTTATCTTTGGCATAAACTTCCATATCATCACGCTTATTGGCATGGTTTCGTGCTTGCTGGAAGTGTTTGCCATTTCTTGGCTGTCTTTTATTATGTGATTCCTGGTATTAAGTAGTCGGGTTGCCCACAGGGGGTTTCATTTGTCGAAGTCGCTTTCAAGCTCCTCAACCACTTCGACGCGCTTAAGGCTTTCTAGATCCTTCTTTAGTAGTTTCAATACAAAGCCCACAATGTCTCTGTGGTGAAGCCTTGACCCAAGTTGTTTAGAATCACTAAGACGAAGCCAGAAGTGATGCACCAGATCGATATCTTTCGGTCACAATCGCCGAGAATGAGGACCGAGATTAACATAAAGAAGATCCTTTCGTTTTCCCCCTAAAAGTGTGATACAACCACTCTCAGCTTGAGGCTAAGAAGTCGTATTTTTTTACTGAGTCTTGTTATCGAGCCTGGGAGAATACTTGCATGAGTTTTATTGATTTAGTGCACAGTCGGCAGAGCTGCCGCGCTTATGAAGATAAGAAAGTAGATAGAGAACTGATTGATAAGTGCATTGAAGCAGCGCGACTCGCCCCTTCTGCTTGTAACTCACAGCCCTGGTCTTTTATTGTAGTTGATACAGAGCCCATTAGAAGTGAATTAGCACAAGCTGCATTTTCAGGAATATACAGCTTGAATAAATTTGCGCTTAAATCCCCAGTAATTATTGTGATGATTACAGAGCGTTCTAAATACATGGCTCGCTTAGGAGGGCAGATCAGGAGAGTTGAGTACAACTTGATTGACATCGGAATTGCAGGTGAACACCTTGATTTGCAAGCAGCAGAACTTGGCCTTGGTTGTTGCTGGCTTGGTTGGTTCAACGAGAAGCAGGTAAAGAGAGTGCTAAAACTTCCCCAATCGACCAGAATTGATATTCTTTTTAGTCTTGGATATCCGAAGGAGCAATCTATTAGAGAAAAAAAGCGAAGCAGTCTTGACGACATACGGAGATTTTTATGAATGCTTTGGCTGGGGTTCTTTGCTTAAAATGATCTGTAATATCTTAACGGATTGATGAGCAGGTATCTTCCAGAGTTATTTTTCATCCTCATTTCAATACCTCTTAATATTGCGCAAGGCTAGGCTCAATCCTCATTGGTCCAGAGGGGCCCGACGACATTACTACACAATCGCTCGAGCCTTAGCCTTTGAATGCAGCGCCATTATTAATTGTTGTAGTACCCTGAAATTAGTCGACCCAACTTTTATCTTCTCCTGTCGGACTTTCATACACCGCATCGTGCAGATGTTCTCAAAGCTTGCACAGGGAAAAGACTTCGTCTACGTTGACGTCGGACACGAAACACGGCAGGCGTGGACGTCTTACGTTAAACGTCTAAGTCTTTACGTAGTACGTAAAGCGCGTGGTCGCCTGTC
>JAAZON010000342.1 GCA_012797725.1 SAR324 cluster bacterium
ATGAAATACTATATCAAAGTGTTCCTTCTCGAAGAGAGCATCGATTGCCTTGGCGTCACATATATCAACTTTATGAAAATTTATACTCTTTGAATTCAAGAGGGATGCCAGATTCTCCAAGTTTCCTGCATAGGTCAAGGCATCAAGTACATGAAGCTTCCATGAAGGACGCTGTTTAGACAAATGGTAGACAAGGTTGCTGCCAATAAAACCAGCACCTCCGGTAATTAGTATTTTCATGGCATACTCTTATACAGCCGAACTGCAAAAAAGTGAAGCTATGCGGCAGATTAGCCCTTAATTCGTGTTTTGATTACTATCTTGCCTGTACCCAGTATAGGGAATTGCCTGCGTAAGACTGCCCAAACCTCCAAAGGTGAAACTAAGCAAATATTTCTCTCTATCTGGATTAGTTTGTAGAACGTATTCAAGATCGAGATGCCAACAGTTGCAGGCACTTATTAAGCGAAGAGCGGCAATGCTATCAATAAAAGCCCCACTTGGGCTATCAAAGCGCGTGAAATAACCAAAACGTACTCGATCACTAAGCACCAATTCTGCCCCTCCCTGAAGCTGACTAATATCTTTGATAGCAAGAGAATTAGCTTCCTTTGCAACGAATGAATAACGTGCGAGCAACGAATCACCACGATCTGTCCTAAACCTGGAAGTAGCTTCCCAAGAACTGAATTTAGAATGCTCACGATCATAAGTACTCGTGAAACCAAGTCCCGCATATTCAGTCGGATTAACTGTTATATTTCCAGTTAAATCTGTGAAAGCGTTCCGATCGGGATTTTGGTTCTCTCTTGCTTCCAAAAGATTATAACCCTCCAGCAGGCTAACATTGAAAAGCTCCCGAATTTGACCTCGTTTCAGTCTTAGTGGCTGGGCTAAATCGTCTGTCAGGCGCGGCCCACCAAGGTCATCAAGAAGACTGGAAATCTGGGGTTGTGGTAAGTCTTCCACCTCAGGAGTAAGCTCTGGGATAGTGTCTTCTGCTCCACGCACTGGGCTAAAGCGGCCAATGAAGCGGTTTGTAATCCCATAGACTATCAGACTCTTTTCTCTTATTCGATCAAGCTGATCGAATTGCGCGATATCATCTTGTGCGACCTCTGGAACGTAGCGATATTTTATCAAAGGCTCTATGACATGCTTCACACGTGCGAGTTGCGTGCTCTGATTTTCAACACCAAAGCTGGTCAAGTCCCTTAGCCAACTATCGTTGTCAACCGAATAAACGCGTTCAATTCCTGTTCCGATTTTATAAGAAAAATTGGGAACTGTTCTACTGGGATTCTCATCCCAGATCTTTGCAGGATCGTTAGGATCGGTCTGGTTAGAAAGATCGTAACTTGTAATATTAGCTCCCAAATCAAACTGGCTATTAAAGTAATTCTTATATCGCAATGGAATTGAAATATTGGGATAAAAATCTAGTCTTTGACCCTGATAGTATTCGTCACGTTTGAACTCTGTCACATCCAATGTGCCACGGGTAATTAGCTTAATTCCAAACATGTTGTAACCCAATGGCCGCCAGCTTTTGAATCCACTAAATATAAATTCAGGTTCTCGATGAAATACCAAGTCTTGGTTCTCAAGCATGGCTTGGTTGTACTCACCCATTAGCTCTGATTGGAAATAATCTCCCAAAGCGCTTCTGAAGACACCCGTTGAGGTGACATAACGAGAGGTCTGTAAGGCAATATCATTATCATCTATTTCTTTGAGTAACAGATTATCGCTCACATAGCGTCCATCGAGCACAAGGCTCGAGGGAACTAAGACGTCTTCCTCCGTCGACCATCTTTGTTTGTAATAGCCTCCATAGCGGTTGTCATCGATTTCTGGATTGTAAATCCCATCGATATTTGTTCCCCTAAGATCCCCGTCTCTTGGTCTTTCATTAGAATAAATAAAACGACTATTAATGGAGCTTCTTTTTGAGAATGCTTTTCTGTAGTCCAAAAAGGAGCCGTTTCTCGTTTGCGTCTCA
>JAAZON010000343.1 GCA_012797725.1 SAR324 cluster bacterium
GGCATCGGAAGCATCTACTCCATCGAATCCATGTGCTTTATGCCTCCTCCTTTTAATCAGTCCTCAAACGCCAACATTGACATAGTAAATCTCTCACGATATTCACTCCCTAGATCTTCGAAACTCGCAGAGCAATTGAGAACCTCACGGAAAAAGGTGTCTCTTTGAGGCTTTGGGCATCGCGGGAAAACAAGACAACGCTACAAAAGAAACTGCAGATATTGAAGGGAAATTATACACAGAAAAATCGAACGCATATAGCAGTATAAGGCCATAAGAGGCTAGTTCAAGCGGAAAGAATGTGCTGCGCAGTTAGAGCTTAGCTCCATAACCCTTGAGAGGGGTAAGCTTCACCACGGAGAGCATTTGAATGGGCACTACCACCGAGAGAGAGAGAGAGAGAGAGAGAGAGAGAGAGAGTGTGTGTGTGTGTGTGTGTGTGTGTGTGTGAAACTATGTTGAAAGAAAAATTAGAGATGAATGCAGCCGTCGCAGAAAGAAAGGCTAAGTTGATCAGATGATAAAAGATATGATTCCATTCTTGATAACTGAAAATGTAATCGATCCATACAAGAGTGAAGGAGCCCTAAAGCTTCAGGCTCATTCAGATAAAGCAAGCGATCCAGTGCTACAAAAGAGGCATTGAAATACTTTCTCTCATTACCCAGACAAAATAGAAGCCTGGCTTGAACTAATCAAGTTCTTAATTGAATCTCCCAATGGCAAAAGGGAATAATTTCGGAAATCTGCCACGAAGTTAAAATAGCTCCTTGACTCTTTGCGACAGCTTCGAGACAATAAAAGGAGGCAGCGGTACACTTCGAGTACAACCTCCTCAAAGCAAATCAAAAACATATTTTTTATATTGGGATTAATATGACTCCTCGGCATACGAAATTTATCTTTATTACAGGAGGTGTTGTTTCCTCTATAGGCAAAGGGCTGTCCAGTGCTTGTATTGGAGCTTTATTGGAAGCTCGTGGGCTTAAAGTTACAGCTATGAAGTTAGATCCTTACATTAATGTTGATCCGGGAACCATGAGTCCATTTCAACACGGAGAGGTTTTTGTCACTGATGATGGTGCGGAAACTGACTTGGACCTTGGACATTATGAGCGCTTTATCGAAACACGCATGTCGCGACTTAACAACTTCACCACTGGCCAAGTTTATGAAACAGTAATCTCAAATGAAAGACGAGGAGATTACCTTGGAGGCACTGTTCAGGTTATTCCCCATATTACTGATGAGATAAAACGTAGGATTTATCTTGCAGCCGAAGGTTATGACATCTGTCTTGTCGAAGTTGGTGGTACGGTTGGTGATATTGAAAGCCTTCCATTTCTGGAGGCAGTACGTCAAATGAAATGGGATTTAGGGCCTCAGAACTCTCTTTACATTCACGTGACACTGGTTCCCCAAGTTAATGCCGCCAATGAATATAAAACAAAGCCTACCCAACACTCGGTTAAAGAACTTCTCAGCTTCGGTATAAGCCCAAGCATCATTATCTGTCGTTCTGATACAAAACTTGATCCAAAACTTAAATCCAAAATTAGTCTATTTTGCAACGTCGATGAAAGCTGCGTCATAAATTCCTATGATGTAAAAACGATCTATCAACTTCCCTTGGTCTTTCATGAAGAAGGTCTTGACGAAAAGATTTGCAATCTTTTGGGAATCTGGACTGCAAACCCAAATATGAAAGCCTGGGAACGCATTGTAGAAGCAGCGGATAATCCCAAGCGAGGCGTTGTGACAATCGCAATGGTTGGGAAATACGTTGAATTAACGGAAAGTTATAAGAGTCTTACAGAAGCACTTCTGCATTGTGGTCTTGCCAGCCATTGCAAAGTTGAAATTGTCTATGTCGATAGCGAAGAGATCGAACGCCATGGA
>JAAZON010000344.1 GCA_012797725.1 SAR324 cluster bacterium
CAGAATGCGCAAGAAGAATGCTGTGGAATGATGATGATTATGATGACAACGATTAACATGGAAAATCACACCCACATTGCCTACATTTAATGCTTGATCTCTTCTAATTTCAGTTAGCCCCACTTCGCGGATTCGCCTTCGGCGAACCCTGCTTCGAGGGGTTAACCCGCCCCATAGCACGTCGATATTTCTTTCACTTTAGCTTGCAGTGGAGACTTGAATGGAATTGAGTAATTCCTACTAGCTATGCTCGAATCAGCGAAGGCGGGTTATCGAACTCAGGAGAAAGGCTGTTTTCGGAAGCAGTAAGGCAGAAAAGCTGAAGTCAGAAGGCCGACAGCCGTTAAGCAGACGGCAGAGTGTCGAAAGAAAATATCTTTGGATGTCCCAAAAACGAACTCTGCATGAGATCCGTTATCAAAGTGAGATTTGCTCATCTTTGCCTTGGATTCTGCTCATTACATTACTCATAGACCAGGATCTTCGAAGAAGCGTATCCCTAAGCAATGTGTATCCGAAAAAAGCGGAATATATACCGGCGGCTAAAATCACTCCATAGGCAGAGACTGCAAAGATTAGTTCTCTCAAAAAATCTCCGTTAAAGCCTGGGTTCGACAAAGCAAGCGGCGCTTTGTAGTAGGAATCGACTCCTAGCTTTAACATCGAGGGCCCGAAACAAATGGCAGTTGTTCCTAACGCCACTTTGCCAGCTGTAAAAACAACATCTTTAATTCGCTCCTTAGGCTTTGCTTCTTTTTGATGCCTAGCTTCTTCCTTTTCTATCTCCTCCATAACAGCTATAGCTACAACCCTAGCTTTGAAGAGCTTAGCTGCTCCCTCGTCAGATTTTTCTAGCTTTACAGCTTTTCGAATTATCGCTGCACGCTCCAAGGATGTGAGAGGAAGATATTGCAGCTCATAGGGGAATGCCGCATTTAATCTCTCTGTGAGTCTTTCTGCATGCAAAGTCTCAAAATCTTCTGGATCATTGTTCTTAGCTATCTCAAGCCAGCCTTCAACAGCATCTCTCAGCGGCGATGCTGGACCAAAGCCCCCTTCTCTTGATATTCCTCTTTCGTCTTGATACTGCGGCATTAAAAACTACCCAAGTTGATGAGTCCAAAATTTATCATATTTATGGGGACTAAAGAATACCCTAGGAGTGCGCCGAGTCCCAGTTATCCCCTATTCCGATTTCCACCTTCAAGGGCACATTGAGCTGTGCTACCTGCTCCATTTCCTGGCGTATCATAAGGGACATATCTCCTGCAGCACTTTTTTCGCATTCAAATAGCAATTCATCATGAATCTGAAGCACAAGGCTCAAGGGTAAGTCTTCCCTTTGAATACGATTATCTATTCGAATCATGGCAGCCTTAACTAAATCAGCGGCTGTGCCCTGAATGGGGGCATTCATTGCTGCACGATTTGAAAAACCTCTACCCCGCCCAGACGAATCGATTTCGGATATCACTCGCTTTCGGCCAAAAAGAGTGCGCACGAAACCTTCTTGTACGGCCTCTTCCTCGTACTGAGAAAACAGCTTTTTGATCCCGGGGTAGCGAGCAAAGTAATTGTCTATATATCGCTGAGCCTCACCAAGTGGAATTCCAAGCTCTCTTGCCAGGCGAAACGCACCCATCCCATAAACGATTCCGAAATTTATAGTCTTTCCAATTCTCCTTAACTCAGCTGTCACCTCATCATCGTTTGAAAGACCCAAGATTTCTCTCGTTGTCGCTGCATGTATATCCTGCCCATCATGGAAAGCCTTGATAAAGGCTTCATCGTTGCTCATGTGGGCGAGCACGCGAAGCTCAATTTGCGAATAGTCTGCAGAGATCAAAAGGTTTCCTTTCTCTGCGATAAAAGCCTTTCTGATTTCTCGTCCTTCTTTGCTTTGAATTGGAATATTCTGAAGATTTGGATCCGAACTAGAGAGCCTTCCTGTAGCGGTTCCTGTTTGATGGAAACTTGAGTGCAAACGCCCCGTCTTTCTGGAAACCTGCGCCGGCAATGCATCAATGTAAGTGCTCTTTAACTTGAATAACATTCGATATTGAAGCAGGACTCGTGGAAACTCATAGCGGCGGCTTAAATTCTCCAATACACTTTGATCTGTTGAATACCCGCTCTTTGTTTTTTTTACACCTTGGGTGGGGATTCTTAATGTATCAAACAAGATCTCGCCAATTTGTTTCGGCGAATTTACATTGAATTCACATCCAGCTAATCCATATAGTTTAGCCCGAAGGGTCTCAATTTCTTCGTTGAACTTCTTTGACATCTTGTCAAGAAGCTCCACATCAAGCCTTACTCCCCTTCGTTCCATGCGGGACAGCACGGGAATTAAGGGCATCTCAATTTCTTCAAACACTTTGTTGAGTTCATTTTCTTCAAGAGCCCTTTCAAGTATGTTCTTAAGCTCCCAACAATCCAACGCATCGTCACCTGCGTAATGAGAGGCAGCATCAACATCTACTGCCGCAATACTCTCTGCCTCATCAACCAACTCAAGATAGGATGTAGGTCTTCTATGCAAATAATCCTTTGCAAGACTCTCCAAGGAGTAGTTTCTTCTGTCTGGATTCAAAAGATAGGCTGCAATCATGGTGTCAAAGGTGTTCTCTTCAATTTCGAGTCCAGCCTCAGACAATATACCAAAATCATATTTAAAGTTGTGGGCACACTTAAGAATCGCTTTATCCAAAAATTTCTTTCCACATTTTTTAACAAAGTCCTCAAACTTAACTTGCGCTTTCCCCAGGGGTACCTTCTCGTGACGAAACGGAATGTAATAGGCCTTATTAGGCATCCACGCAAAGGACATGCTCACAAGTGTTGCCTCCTTTACATCCAAAGAGGTTGTCTCGGTATCAAAAGCAAAGGACTTTACTTCAGAGAAGAGCCTGCAAAATTCATCAAAATTATCAGCATACACGACACTATATTCACGGCCACTATTCTTCGTGGCACTCCCACCTCCAGAAACACCCCTAAAACTTTCTACAAGAGATGCAAACTCAAAACGCTCTGCTAACTCCAGCATATGGCCACGATCTGGTTCTCTCCTTAGCATTGCATCTATTAGTTCATCATCACTCAGTTCTGTTACAAGTTTTTGAGAATCTCCAACCGGAACAAGCAAGGGTGCGTCTAAACAAAGCTCTACTAATTTACGACTAAGTCTAAGAGTATCGACGTTTTCTCTCACCATCTTCGCAATTTTCTGCCTACTTCGGATGCCTGGAATCTCTTCTATCTTCCCTGGATCAACAATAATATCTTCGATTGTTTGAAAATGAGAGAGTAGTTCCGCCGCTGTCTTTGGACCCACTCCACTTAAACCCGGCACGTTGTCTGAACTGTCTCCAGTTAATGCAAGAAACTCAACCATCTGTTCTGGAGAAACACCAAACTTTTCCCTGACTTCTTTAGGGCCATAGCGTTTGTCTCGCATGGTATCCCACATTTCAACCTTGTCATCCACAAGCTGCATGAGGTCCTTGTCGCCACTGACTATTGTAACTTCATGCTCTGCACGTTTGAGCTTTTTCACAAGTGTTCCAATTATGTCATCAGCTTCATAGCCAGGCATTTCATAGAGAGGAAGGCCCAGTGATTTTACGATTTCACGAAAATAAGGCATTTGCTTGCCAAGATCTGCCGGACATTCATCACGATTTGCTTTGTATTCTTTATAGACTTGGGTCCTAAAAGTCTCACGCCCAGAATCAAAGACAACACACAAATAATCGGCTCCTGCCTCCTGCACCAACCTTACCAGCATACGAGTGAACCCGTAGAGGGCGTTAGTTGGAAATCCATCCCTCGTGCTTAAAGGTTGAACCGCATAATATGCTCTAAAGATGTAGCCCGAGCCATCTACTAAAAATATTTTTTTGGTCATGATGAAATAGCAAAAATATAGCAGTGGGGATCATCTGCTTAGTTATCGAATATAGGAGACTTGTTCAATAAAGGCTATTTATTGA
>JAAZON010000345.1 GCA_012797725.1 SAR324 cluster bacterium
TGTTTTTCTTGCATCTTTTTTACCGAATTTCTTTTCTGACTTTTTTGTTGGTGTTATTATCGCCGGATTACTTTCTCAATACTTACCACTGATTAAGAAACCCGACATAAAAATTATTGGTAAATACTTTTGCGACAGTACTACCAATAACAAACCAAAACTGGCCTTTAGTATCAAAAATACAGGAAATGTAAATTTTAAAGAGAAAGAAGTCTTTTGGCACCTTTATATTAAAAAAGATATTGCAATTCGCAGTACTGAAGTGGAAAAAGGCTTAATTTATAGTTACTGTAAAATTGACGATGAAGAATATTGTAATGGACCCCAAAAACTAGACACACCCCTTAGGGGGATGTAGACTAGAAGAAAGAGGCCCAAGATGAAAGAAAGACGGAAGTTCAGTCCAGAATTCAAAGTCAAGGTGGTATTAGAGATGCTGAAAGGCGAGAAAGGCCTGATGCAAGCCAGCCGAGATTACAAGATCAAGGACACAGTACTTTCACGGTGGAAACAAGAATTTCTCGAACGGGCACCAGAGCTATTTAAACCAGAAGGATCAGATGATCAACGTCAAACAATGGAGCGGATGGCCGAGTTGGAACGGCTAGTAGGACGCATGACATTGGAGTTGGATATAGCAAAAAAAGTATTCGGCATCTCAGGCTCAACAAAACGGGACAACGAGAACTGGTAAAAGCGATGAAAGAGACAAGGAACTATCCAATAGAGCTGGGATGCGACCTGATTGGAATATCTCGAAGCACGTTTTACTACAAGGGCCAAAGAAAGCCAGAGCCACAATTAGAAAATGATCTAAGATTGGTCTGCGGACAACATCCGACTTATGGAACAAGACGAATAACACATCAATTGCGTCGCCCACCTTTTGGATATTGGATCAATCGGAAACACACTCAACGAATCATGCGTTATTATGGCTTGCTGAGGCCTATGAAGCACAGAAAATGCAGAACAACCAACAGTGTGCACCCATATCCACGCTACAAAAACCTGGTTGAAGATCTGGTAATTACTCATCCAGACCAAGTATGGGTAAGTGATGTCACTTACATACGATTAGGACAAGGATTTGTTTTTCTGGCAGTGATAATGGATGTGTACAGCCGAAGTATACGAGGATGGGCACTAAGCCGAACGCTAGATGGAGAACTGACTTTACAAGCATTGAGACAAGCATTAAAAAGTCATTATCCTGAAATTCATCATTCTGATCAGGGAGTACAATACGCAGCAACAAGCTATGTTGAGCTACTCAAAAAGAATCATATCCAAATCTCAATGGCAGCAATTGGCAAAGCAGAAGAAAATGGATATGCGGAACGATTGATGAGAACAATCAAAGAGGAGGAGGTTGACCTTTCAGATTATCAAAACTTTAGAGATGCTTACCAACAGATTGGACGATTTATGGATGACGTCTACATGACCAAACGAATCCATTCGTCCCTGGGGTATCTTACACCGATAGAGTTTGAGACTGCTTTTAATCTTCTCAAATCTCAACAGGACACCCCTATTAGATAACGAAAAAGTGTCCAAAGTTTTGGGTCCAGTACATATATTACTCTTTCTGGCTTGGTAGAGACACCTATTTTTGAAGGAAGAACAAATTACTTAACCGATTTTAATATATACATTCTTGATTGTAAAAAAATAAAATATTACTTTTTCCTTTCAACTTCTTTAGGCTTATTTCCCAGAAATACTTTGTTAAATGAGGATAGTTTACCTATTTTGGACAAGAGCACAAATATGTGTTCCATAGACATTGAATGATGGTATTTAATCCAGCGACGGGGTACTTTATTAGAGGAGTTGCCATGTTTAGCGAAGAAGAGGGCATATATTTGAGCCGGCGCATTGTCGATCTCGAAAACCAGGTGGCCTTTCTTTACCGGCACCTGGGGCTCGAGTTTCCAAGGGAATTGCCCGTGGAAGAAGATCCGCGCGTGATCGAACTGCTCAGAGAGGGTAAAAAAATGGAAGCCATCAGCATTGTGCGCCAGCGGACGGGGTACGGTTTGAA
>JAAZON010000346.1 GCA_012797725.1 SAR324 cluster bacterium
GATTCTCTTGCTCAAACAGCCTTGTCTCGAACGAAGAATGCCGAGAGTCCAATGCTTCAACCGGGCCCGACTCAACAGAGAGAGTCAATAATCGTTGGTGGGAGAGCTGGGGATGTAAACGGAAGCGTCAAATCCTCTACCGCCAATTCTGAGATTGCAGGTTTACCACGAAAGGATCTCAGGGCTGCTATAGAAAAGGTTCTAGACAGATCTTAACATTTGTCCATAACAATTTCAGTAAGGTTTGTAATTTCCCATCCACATGAGCATCATACGAGCCCATTCTTCGTATGACCCATATTTCATGCGCCGGCCGGCTCCCATTATAAGATCCAGACTTTGTTCCCTATAATTCCCTGACCTAATGGCCTGTAACTCTGCACGAAGACCAGACGCTCCCTCTGCAGATTCACAGTCCATAAAGGTCTCAACCGCGCGTTGATCGGTAATACCGGGATTTGCATATGTTTTGAACCAGTAAGTCACGTTTTTGTGAATCGCAACTTCGCTCATACTTGATCCTCTATTATATTCTTCATGAAGCTAATAAGTTCCGAAGCTACTTCAGGGTCTTTTAATGCATAGGCAATATTTGCTTTTACAAATCCACATTTATCACCGGCGTCAAACCTTTGTCCGTCAAATCGAAGACCGATGAAACCCTCCTCCTTCATTAATTGGGCCATTGCATCGGTTAGTTGAATTTCCCCCGCTTTGCCTGGCTTTGTCTTTTCTAGAATTTCGAAAATCCGTGGCGTTAAGATATATCTGCCTACAATCGCCAAATTCGAGGGTGCATCGCTGAGTTTTGGTTTCTCAACCATTTGAGTGAGTTCCATCAGGCTGTCACTTATTTGTTTGCCTCCGGCTATTCCAAATTTTGAAACATCTTTCTCAGGAACCTCCATCAGAGCGACGACTGATTTCCCATATTCTTCATAAACATCAACCATTTGCTTAATACAGGGAACCTTGGCATCAACTAGATCATCTCCCAAAAGTACAGCAAAAGGTTCCTTGCCAATTGCAACCCGCGAACAAAGCACAGCATGCCCGAGGCCTCTCGGATGTTCTTGACGTATAGATACAACAGAAAGAAGACCAGACGCTTCGTGGAGCTTTCGTGCCAGGTCATGCTTCCCATCTTTCTTTAGCTTTTCTTCTAGTTCAAAGTTAAAATCAAAATGATCGACTATTGTGTGCTTGCCCCGACTTGTAATCAAAACAAGGGTGTCCATGACAGCAGCATGAACTTCTTCAACTATGTATTGGATGGTGGGGGTGTCGAAAATTGGGAGCAATTCCTTCGGAACTGCCTTGGTAGCAGGAAGAAATCTTGTCCCAAGTCCAGCAGCAGGGATAACAGCCTTACGAACAGGTAATCTTGAACTCATACGCCTCTTCTCAAAAACAAATTTGATTAAAAGAAAACAAAATAACGAAGCAAAATAACGAACCAGAAGAATAAGTATGAGTCATAAATTGCTACGGCAATTCACGCTCAATTAGTTTACGTTACATTTTTCTACTGTAAAAATAAATTAAATCTTTTGAATCTCGATTTTGAACAGAAAAGTGGTGGTTTTATTGAGTTTGATATGTGAGAATCTTCGAAAAGAAGCGAGATAAAAAAATATAAAAAAGGTGATGATTTGGAAAGGTTTGGCTTCATTGCTCTGGGTTTCTGGCCTATTTCTGATAGTACGCTGATTTTAATCTTGAAATGGATTTTGATACTAGCAATCGTGACTGCGAGTGTTGTCAGCATTGCGTTGGAAAGCATAAATTTAAGCTATACAAGTTCAAAAAAAGACACTTTGCCTGGAATCTTAAGAGCTCACTTTAACAGAGATTTTCAAGATAATGCCTACAAGTATCTCAAAGCCAAAACCTATTTGTCTATGATCAGCGATTTTTGGTACTGTATACTGTCAGTGACCATATTACAATTTGCTTTGCTAGGACTTTTAGACGGCTATATTCGTTCCTTTAACTGGGGGCAATACATCACAGGTGTGGTCTTTTTCCTCTTTTTTTCGTTCATATTTTTGTTGTCAGAAATCCCGTTTCGTCTTTTTCGTACATTTGTGATAGAGCAACGTTTTGGTTTCAATAAGAGCACTTTTAGGCTTTGGATTGTCGATTTTTTTAAAGAATTGTGCCTAAGTCTAATCATTGGTTTGCCGCTGCTTTTGATGCTTTTTTTCTTCGTTGATTCGGCAGGGAGATATTGGTGGTTTTTCAGTTTTTTGTTTTTAAGTTGTATCCAATTATTTTTAGCTTTTGTTTATCCCGTTTGGATAGCGCCACTTTTCAACAAATTTAGCCCAATGGAAGAAGGAACGTTGAAGAGTGCTATTGAGGAATTGGCGCATAATCTTAATTTCGATCTAGCTGGAATTTACATAATGGATGGTAGCAGGCGCAGCTCTCATGCAAATGCTTTTTTTGTGGGTTTTGGAAAGTATAGGCGTGTAGTTCTGTTCGATACCCTAGTCGAACAGTTGAGTGTTGATGAGCTACTTGGAGTACTAGCTCATGAGATAGGACATGCAAAACTTAATCATGTGAAAAAGTCGATGGTGGTTTCTTTCTTGATATCCTTGATTGGATTTTGGTTTTTTAGCTTAATAGTTAGTTGGCCTCCTTTATCTCAAGCTTTCGGATTCAAGATACAAAGTTTCTATGGTATGCTAACGGCTTGTTTGTTTTTGCTTAGTCCCTTAAGTCTTTTTCTTGCGCCTCTAAGTTCACTTTTTTCTCGTCATTTTGAGTATGAAGCCGACGCTTTCGCGGTCAAAGCAAGCTCGACACCTTCGGCCTTTGAGAAAGCTTTAATTAAGATATCAGAGAAGAGTTTGAGCAATCTGAACCCTCATCCACTATACAGCTTCTTTTATTACTCA
>JAAZON010000347.1 GCA_012797725.1 SAR324 cluster bacterium
ACTCGGTATCAATGAAGGGATCATTGATGCCGACAACGCTTATATTTGGATTGTTAGCGGCAGCGCGAAAAACAAGCCGCCCAATTCGACCAAATCCATTAATTCCTATCTTGATCGTCATAGTGCATCACCTTTCTTGTTCAATTTTTATAAAAATAAGTTATTAGTATTCATATAGGCGGTGACAAACATCACAAAAATACCCTCGTCATTAGGCTTTCCACCGAACCTACTGAACTTTTACAATAAGTTTTTTGGCTTCTCTTTTTCAAGCAGCCATCAATTCTTATACATCGTAACAGCCGAAGTGTGAAACTCCAAATAGCTCGAAAAGTCGGTACTTTTAAGGCTAATCTCACTTTCTTTTATTCAAGATTATCAGCTAATTAGCTCTTTGAAGGGCACTTACAAATCAAGTCCGAGGAAGGCTTGTTTAGAAACTTACTTGGAAGCTTTATATAAATAGGCAATTCCAAAACTTAGGGGCTTAGAGAGCTCGACTCGTAAATCACATCGCTTAAGAATTCTCTCAAAGTCAGCTCCGCATGGGAAAGAGGACGAGCTTTTGTGCAAATACTTATAGGCCTTCAAATTGGAGGACACTAGCGCACCTATCAATGGCAACAAACAGAAAGAGTATAATGCATAAAAAACCTTCAAAAAGCAATTTTGCGGTTGACCTAGCTCAATAATAAACAAAAGTCCTTTGTTCTTTAGCACTCTGCGAATCTCTGCAAGACACTTTTCCAATTCAACAAAATTTCTTACACCAAAGGCTACAACCACAAAATCCATTGACTCATTTGGCAGAGGAATCGCACTGGCATCAGCTTCAATGAAAGAAGCTTTTTCAAGCACATGTGGCCTTAATCTTTCAAAGGCTTTCCTCATCATTGGACGACAAATATCCAAGCCGACAAGCTCATGTGCATGCTCAACAAGACCCGGGAGCAAGGCTCCTGTTCCTGTGCAAAGATCAAGGATACGTCCCACTTTTTTTTCTGGCAGTTCTTTGAACAAGGCTCTTCTCCAGAGCCTTTGGACCCCAAAACTTAATATATCATTAAGAAAATCATAATGTTTTGAGATCGCGGAAAACATTGCATTTAAGGTAGCTTGTTCCGGATGAAAGTCCATTTGCAAACAATACAGTGACAGTTTTATTATTCCATGAAATCATATAATTCATGCGAAAGTTCTTACAACTACTGATTGATTCGCTTATTACGCTCAGCCTTTTTTTTAGCCCTCTCCTTATCTTTTCTATTGATTGGCAGCCTCATGTTGTCGGCCCCATTATAAGTAAATACCTTATTGTTTCTCTTTCAATGGGGAGCTGGCTCCTTTTCATTTTTGTCATCAAGCATTATATCGGGAGACCGCAAAAATTGGAAAGACAAAGGTTTACTTTCATTCTCTTAAGCATCATTTTAATCCTTTGTGCGATTGCGTCTGCCTTTGCCCTGCATTTTGCAAACAAGCGTCTTTCCGGTATTTTGTTCTTCTCACTTCTCTTCACGCTTGGCTTTTTTAGTCTGGACACTGGTCTTTGCATTAGAGCCAAAAAAAATATCGCTCTGTTGAGTCGCTTCCTTTGGTACTGCGGTCTTTCATTCTTGAGTTTTCGAATATTCCAAGAAAACCTTATATGGCAACGTCTATTTTTTGGTCTTGCATTAAGCATCCAAGCCTTTTCCTGGGAACTTGCAAAAGAGCTTGATTCAAGATTCGCGAACTCTCCTTCGGCTATCTACGACCCATTATCTCTAAAATTCATTATCATTCCACTCAAAATCTCGTTGCTGATCGGGCCGGCTCTCATAGGACTTCTAAGTTTAGGCTCTATAATACCGTTCAAATATTCAATGGGATATCTAATCCTTCTATTTTCGGCACGAGTGATTGCTTTGATTACGCACAGTATCACTAGCAAAGTGATTCCTTGCTTTGCCCGCCAAGTACTTGCTCTTTATTTATTGTTTTTAGTAACTTTGGTGGGAATTAGGCTTATTTGATATACTTCATAGCTATGAGAAGCCACTTGAAAATTATTTCTTTTGCTATTTCGTTTGGCCTTTTTTGCTTCATCCCAGAACATGGCTATACGCAAAATGAAGTATCGCCTTTGCCAATTCAAAGCCCTGCTCCAAACAAACAGATTGTCTCTAAAACTCCACACAGCCAAGTGATGGCTAAAGGTTCTTCAAAAAAAGTCTCCCCAATAATTAACAAGGCTTCCCTTGAAATGAACGAGGAAGGCTCTAAGGCAATGCAGGCCAAAGACTTCGCTAAGGCTGAAGAATTGTTTAAAAAAGCCCTGGATATAGACCCAAAGAACATTACTGCTTCGTTTAACCTAGCTGGCGCCTATCTAATGAACAAAAAGAATCAAGAGGCCATTCAACTCCTGAATCATTATATTTTGGAATATCCCAACGATCCTGGCTTGTATTCACGCCTTGGCGAGGCATATTTTGCCAGCAAAGATCTTCCTAATGCTGAAAAAAATTTTAAAAAGGCTCTCGAAATTTATCCTCAGTATCCTGGGACCCCTGTTAAACTCGCCACTATTTACAGCTTACAACAGAAATTCAATGAAGCTGAAGCAATGTTTTTAATAGCCATAGAGCAAGAACCTCGAAATGGAGATCTCCTTGCCAATTTGGCAGGCATTTTTCTTGCAAATGGAAAGGCTCAAGAAGCCATTAACACTGCAAAGCGCGCCCTTCAGGTAAAGCCATCATCAGA
Organism: SAR324 cluster bacterium; assembly: GCA_012797725.1. The sequence continues at coordinate 2,749 of JAAZON010000347.1, forward strand.
AATTTATCTGACGATGGGACTTGCATATGAAAGGCTTAAAGATCGAAATAACGCCATTATTTCCTTTCAGCGAGCCTTTGATCTTGGAGACACACGCTCCGGACTGAAAGAAAAAATTGAGGCTCTGAAGGCAAAAGCCGCGCCGCACCCTACTGCAAGCCCCGCCCCCTAGCAAATTTCTCGAATTGCCTATTTTTTTTGAGCAAAGCACTTTGTAACTATCCCTTTATGAAGCTATACTACCGAGATTCAACAAGGCTAATCCATTTGGATATAACGCGATGAATGACGAACAAGATATTCTGTCTAAGCTTGTCTCTCTTGCAAAGAGAAGAGGTTTTATTTTCCAGAGTAGTGAGATCTATGGCGGATTAAAAAGTGCATATGATTACGGCCCTTTGGGCGTCGAGTTAAAAAGAAATATTTCATCAGAATGGTGGAAAGCCGTTGTCCATGAACGAGAGGACATAGTAGGGCTTGACGCTTCAATCATTATGCATCCGACAGTCTGGAAGGCTAGCGGACATCTTGCAGGCTTTTCCGATCCACTTGTTGATTGCAGAAATTGCAAAGAACGCTTTCGCGCCGATAAGGCTCCTAAAGTCGAAGCCGGCACAGAGCTTAAATGGCGCAAGGGGGGAAAGAAGGACGGAGAGCTGATTGTCAGCAAGGCAAATACACAAGGCTATGTGTGCCCGCAATGTGGCTCAAACGATTTGTCAGACGAACGCCAATTTAATCTCATGTTCAGAACATCCCTTGGTCCGGTTGACCCACTTGAGGATGCAGTTAATCAGATCGCTGGCAAAAACCTTGGGAGGAAAGAACTTCGAGAAGCTCTTGAGGAAGCGTTTAGAAAAAGTGCCGTGTATCTGCGCCCCGAAACTGCACAAGGTATATTTGTACAATTTGCAAATGTTCAAAGTACTATGTCGATTAAGATACCTTTCGGAATTGCGCAGATTGGGAAGGCATTTAGGAATGAAATCGTAACCGAGAAATTCATCTTCCGCACATGTGAATTTGAGCAGATGGAAATTGAATACTTTGTTGAACCTGGGACTCAGAGCACTTGGCATGAGTATTGGAAAGAAGAACGCATGAAATGGTGGCAGAGCTTCGCAAACAACAAAGATGCATTTAGATTCAGACAACATGATAAAGATGAATTGGCTCACTACTCCGACAATTGCTATGACATAGATTTTCGGTTTCCATGGGGATGGGATGAGTTGGAGGGTATTGCCTCTAGAACAGATTATGATTTATCGAAGCACTCTGCTGAATCTGGAGTGAAGCTCTCATATTTCGATCAACAGAAAACTGATCCAGAGACAGGGAAGCTTGGATGGCGTTATGTTCCTTATGTAATAGAGCCCTCGGCTGGTCTTACTCGTGGAACACTTGCAGTATTGCTTGATGCTTATACCGAAGAGAAGGGAGTCGATGCTAATGGGCAGGAGAAAACGCGGGTATTGCTGAAACTTCATCCAAAGCTCGCTCCGATCAAAGTGGCAGTATTTCCTCTGCTAAAGAAGGATGGCCTACCTGAAGTTGCAAGAGACATTGTTAAAGAATTCTTTAAGGCTAGAATTAATGCGCGCTACGACGAGCAGCACTCCATAGGTAAGCGCTACTCGCGACACGATGAGGTTGGAACTCCTTACTGCTTGACCATAGATCATCAAACTCTTCAAGATAAGACAGTGACAATCCGGGATCGAGATACTACCATGCAAGATAGAATCTCAATTGACGAAGCACTTTATGTAGTGAAAGCAAGGATTGAAGAAGCCTCCTGAACTCGTCGTTCTTCCTAAAATGGCAATCATCTATCTGGCGCAGGTGCTTTATGACGAACTTAGGAAAAAACTTCGGCTTCATAAACAAGAACTTGGGTTTCGGCATCCTTCCAACAATCCAAGGACATTCCTCCTTTTAAGCAAAGATGCCGGAGAAATTCCTGCTTGTCTGAAAGCTCCTCCCAAACTTGAGGCAGAAAGGTTGCAGAATGCATTCCTTTCTTAAGTATGACCCCATGCTTTCGAGGCTCTAGCTTTTGAAGAAGTTCCTGTGGATCCTTGTGAGGAAGTGACTTTGGCACAGTCAGCAAAGACACCTCTATGTCAATAGATGAGAGTTCCGCCTCTTCCACACGGTTGAATCTATGATCGTTCACTGCAGCGTTAATCGTATTATCCACTACACATCTTGCAATGCTTTGTTCCGGCAAGATACTGCCAATGCATCCTCGAAGTTGGCCATTCTTCTTCAGCGTCACAAAGCATCCTCTCTTGACTTCTAATTCTTTCTGCAAATCCTTGACTTGCAATGGCTTTTCTTTCGATCTAATGAAGTTCTCCAGTGTTTGTCGGCTTAGTTTCAAAACATCTTTGCCGAGATTACCCCTTTCTACAAGCGGACTTGGAGAAGACTCAGAAGCTTTCTGACCTTCAAAAAAAACTATTGCTGAATAGCCAACAACGCTATCCCTTGTTCCTGTGACATCCCCGGAATTTCTATAATCAAGAATCTGAGCACTCCAATTTCTATCTTTAGCAATCTCAAGCAAAATCAATATTGCGTAAATCCCACAGGCCTCACAGCGACTAGCCTGTCCTATATTGATGGACTCTATTGCCTTGATACAGTTCATATCAAGTTCTTTTGCCCGATCATATGCGTGATAATGCGAGAGGTCGGAACTTATAATCAATGCGCTCTGCTCATCCAAGATTGAATCTAATAGCGAAGAAAGCTCTAGAACCTCTTTTTCATTAAGCTCATTTAAGACAATAGGTATAATCTCAAAGTCTTGATACTTTCTCTGAAGAAATGGAAGTTGCACCTCGATTATATGAGAGCCAAAAGCCCCAGGGACTCTCGAGAATAAGGCATGCTTCTCAAGCTTCGCAGTCTCACTTGAGACTCTTATTTTCCCTAAAGGAGTCTCAAACGCTTGAGCATCTGGAAGAGCTGCTTTGAAGGGAGAAATTCCGCTACTGTGATTTACCGCAAGTATAACAAAGCGTCTAAACTCTGCCCCCAAAGCCTGATAAGCAAATGCGGCAGTCGACGCCGAGAACTCATACCCAGCATGAGGCACTATTATTGCACGAACTTTTTTTGGGGTATTTCCCTCTTTCATTGGTTTTAACAACTTATCTATGTAATTACCCAATTCTTGTGGTTTTGCCGGATAAAATTGGCCCGCGACCAGACTTTTTTGGCTCCTTTCCTGATTTGGCCTATCGGCAAGCACAAGGGCTACATTAACTAAGACCACAAGCAATATTGAAATATAAAGAATTCCGCGCAGCATAAATAAATTTCTCCCGCATATTAAAATTACAGGATTGTCTCCCGTTTTTTTCACTCATCAACATCTAAGCCTTTCACAGCGTTGGAA
>JAAZON010000348.1 GCA_012797725.1 SAR324 cluster bacterium
AAGGCCCCCGAGCTTCGTAATGTCCTTTTCATGGGTGTTTTGTTCTACGATACCGGCGCAGAGGAAGAGTCCTCCTTTTGCAATTCCATGCATCAATATGTAAAGAAGACCACCACCAAGCGCTAATTCATTCCCGGCAGAGAGCCCAAAGAAAATGAAACCGATTTGACTAATTGTTGAGTAGGCAATAATTCGCTTTATGTCAGTCTCAATTAAAGCAGCTCCAGCTGATACAAGAGCGCTGATTCCGGCTATGAGGGGTATTGCGACATGCCAACAATCATCGATGCTAAAGCTAGCCACAAAGAGTCTAGCATAGACATAAACACCAATTTTCACTAGCACTGCAGCATGAAGCAAGGCTGTGACTGGGGAGGGAGCAACGCCTGCGTCTGGCAGCCAGGTATGAAGGGGAAGAGTGGCCGACTTGGACAAAATACCAAAAAGAATCAGCATAACTGCCAGGTTTGGTACGTGATAGTGTCCACCAGAATTTATTTGCAAGATGTCGAAGCTACCGGTTTGTGCATAAATCATAATAAAACCAATCAACATCATCAGGGCACCAAAGACAGTAACCAAGAAGGCCTTGTCCGCTCTCCATACACAAATTTTTTCACGATAAAATCCAATGAGTCTCCAGCATGCAAATGCTGTAACTTCCCAAAATAAATAAATAAAGAGAAGATTCCGAGAGAAGACAAGGCCCATCATTGAGCCCAAAAATATGACAATGAGGAAGAAATATTCGTTTCTATTCTCGTAGTGACTTATGTAATCAAACGAATATAAGAGAATAACGAAGCCTACCAGCAGGGAAACAAAGGCCATGAATACTGCAAGCTTATCAGCATGAAAAAGAGGAAAGGCTGCAATACTTAAGTCTATTGATGTACCATTATAAACCGGCTCCAAAAGAAGCACTGCGCAGCCTAGTGGAATTCCTATAAAAAGAAAGGCAAGAACGTTACGAAAGCGCTCGGAATCTATTCCAGCAAAGGGAAGAAGGAATGAGCCAAAAAATGGAAGACAGATCAATAACCACAGTATGAATTCATAGTATGTCATGAGGTTTACACCTGAATTTTTAATTCCCAACGATCTTAAGAGAGCAAAGGGGGGTTTTGCTTTAACAAACTTGTACTAAGCAATAAAACAGAAATGGAATTCAATCAAGCAGTTAAAGCGCAAAAAATTGGTCTTGGACAAGCAGGGAGCTCCCCCTTCCAGAATTTCCAATTAGAAGCTTCATCGATTAAGCTGTTTATATAACCTATGGGTGAGCAAAACGATGTCATTACTTCGAAAGAGCTTTGAACTGCACGGGATAATTCAAGGTCTTGGGATCCGTCCGACTGTGCATAGAATTGCAAAACGCTTTTGCCTAGGGGGTTCGGTTCAGAACCTTGGAAATTCTGTGAGACTGGAACTTGAAGGAAGTGAAGGGTCGATAGAGGCTTTTTTATGTACTCTTTTGAAAGAAGTTCCTAGTGCAACAAGGATAGACTTAATCAAAGAGCTTCGGAGTGAGCCCGTCAGCGAAGTAGTTTCGGATTTTAAGATATTAGAAAGTGCTCCTAATTCGGAATATGCCGTTTCTTTTCCTCCGGACCTTGCTCTTTGCAGGGACTGCCTTGCAGAGATCTTTAATCCTGCTGATAGACGTTATGGATATCCCTTTACAAGTTGCACAGTTTGTGGCCCCCGTTACACCGTTATCGAGGGGATGCCTTACGATAGGGAACGAACCACTCTTAAATTTTTCCCATTATGCAAAGACTGCCAAGAGGAATACAGAAACCCTTTCAGTAGGCGCTTCCATGCTGAGAGCATAGCCTGTCCAAAGTGTGGCCCAAAAATGAGGATTACCGATAAATCAGGTAAAGCTTTAAACCAGGAGCCTCTTAGTACTGCCAGACAGGGAATATCTGAAGGAAAAATTCTTGCATTGAGAGGTATCGGGGGATTTTTGCTTTCCTTAGATGCGTTTAATAGTTCAGCGATCAAAGAACTTAGGCTGAGGAAACAGCGCCCCCATAAACCACTTGCAGTGATGATGCGAGACCTTTCAGTTGTGAAACGCTTTTGTCATGTCTCAGCAATCGGGGAATCCTTGCTTCAATCGGCAGAAGCTCCAATAGTGATACTGGACTTAAAAGAAGAGGCAAGAAGAGAGCTTCCTGTTGACTTGCTTGCGCCAGACACAGAGACCTTGGGCGTTATGCTGCCTTATTCTCCATTGCATCAACTTTTGTTCCACCCTTTGAAAGGTGATCCTGTTCAAGCTTTTGATGTCTTGGTGATGACTAGTGGCAACAAGAGATCTGAACCAATCTGCATCAAGAACGAAGAAGCATTTTTAAGACTTCAAGATATCGCTGATCTTTTCTTGGTGCATGACCGAGAGATAGTTTTAAGAGCCGACGACTCATTGGTTTCAATTCAGGAAGAAGTGCCGCAAATCTGGAGGCGTGCAAGAGGTTACTCGCCAAGGGGATTTAAACTCAAGAATACAATTTCCGTCCCGAGTTTAGGGATGGGTGCGGAATTAAAGAATACTGCGGCTATTGGCTTCGATGGGCAGATTGTGATGTCTCCGCACATAGGAGATCTAGAAACCCCAGAAGCCGTTGATGACTTCGAGCAAGTTATCAAATGCTTTCCTGAATTCCTGCGAAGAGAACCCGAAAGGGTGCTAGTTGACTTACATCCAGACATGCATTCATC
>JAAZON010000029.1 GCA_012797725.1 SAR324 cluster bacterium
CCGACGGATGGATCTGCATTGGATTCGACCACTATTTCCCCCCTGTGCATTTTCACAATGCCGTATGTAACTGCCAATCCAAGACCAACTCCTTTACCAAGAGATTTTGTTGTAAAAAATGGTTCAAAGATCTTCTTAATATTGTCCGGTGCAATACCGTGCCCTGTGTCACTCACTCGAAGCTCCACCTTCTCATCATCTCCGCTAGTTTCTATTGTAAGCACACCTCCCTTATCCATGGCCTGAAAAGCATTGCTAATTAGATTTGTAAGAACCTGAAGCATTTGATCTCCATCGATTAGCACTTCAGGATCCTCAATATTATGCAGGGTCTTAACCAGAACATTGGGGGGCGCAGGCAAAATCTTGAGGGCCTGAGACACCAGTTCTTTAATATCTCTTGGCTGGCGCATCAATCTGTTTTTTCTTGCGAAATTCAATAAGCCAGCTACTATTTTTTTACATCGATCTGCTTCTTTAACTATTGTCTTTAGGTCTTCTCTCATTGGAGAACCCTCGGGGCATTCTTCAAGCAATATATGAGCATACATGAGAACCACTGCCAAAGGATTGTTAACCTCATGAGCAACTCCAGCAGCAAGTTGTCCCATGCTCGCCAATTTCTCTGATTGCATTAAAGCTTCCTGCGCATTGGCAAGCTGATCATGAGAGATCGCCAACTCCCCAACGGTCTCTTTCAACCTGTCGATTGTGTAGGGCAAACACATCTCACTCTCTGCAAGACCTTCATAAATGGCTATTGCATGCTCCACGCAGGTATCATATCCACAAGCACCACAATTAAGTTCGTCCTGGACACTCTTTTTCCCCATACGAATAAGAATTTCCTCCAATTCCTTTCGATCTGGGGTTCTAATTCGCTGATCATAGCTTGAGAAACATCGATGAAGATTAATATCACTATGTTTCTCAAGATCCTTTTCACACGATTTAGTATCGAGTTCCTGCAAGCGCTTTCTCGTGTAACGACTTACTGAAGAGCGTTTACGGAAAAGAGGATCCGAATTACTCATCCCTGGTCCCATGATACACCCTTGGCAACAGAGAACCTCCAACAACTTGACGTCAAGATTTCCTTCGGCGAACTCGCGTAACGCTTCAATGAAATTGCTCCTGCCCTCTGTAGAGACCACATCTGCTGCAATTAGATCCTCTTGAATACCCGCTGTTTGAAGCATTCCGTGACTGATAGGGAACAGATTTCCAGTGCTTCCAAAAGGGGGATCAAAGTCAGATGATGTGACACTCCCTGGCATCACTCCTTTCATTTCGAAATATTCCCTCAACTCGGTGAAAGTTAAAACCACGTCAACCTCTCCTGGGACTTTTTGGCTCACTGCCTCAGCCTTTTTTGCGACGCAAGGCCCTATGAAGACTATTTTTAGTTCAGAGCCATGCAGTTTATGAAGGACTCTGGCCATTGCCACCATTGGTGAAACTATAGGAGCGAGAGAGTCTAATAAGTTCGGATAGTATCTCTCTACATAGCCGATTATGGCCGGGCAACAAGTACTGATATAACGATGGCCGTTAACCTCATCGAAAAGCTTTCTGTATTTCTCCGCTACAAGTTCTGCACCAAACGCCACTTCTGTCACATATTTAAATCCAAGCTTCCGTAACATCCCCACAAGCACTTCTGCGGGATACTCCACAAATTCGGCCGGGAAACTAGGTGCAATACAAGCTGCCGTAGGTTTTCCTGACTTAAGCAGACTCTCCAACTCTTCAAGGCTGCTAACCCAACGCTTGGCACCTTGACTGCACACTTTTACGCAGTTACCACAAGCAATACAACGCTCAGGAATAACAGCTGCCTGGCCATCAATTATGCGAATTGCTTTTGCAGGGCACTCTCGCACGCAGGTATAACACATCCGGCATAAAGATTTGATTGTGTTAATAAATGGACGTGGAGTTTCAGTTCTCATTTCATCTTATTAAAGCCAATCCTTCCTCTCGGTATAACTAGTATGCAACAAATGATGACTCTTTTCCCCAAGGGGGTGTCCAAGAAATTCATTATATAGACGCTTAATCGACTCGTTACTGTGCGAAGTCCTAGCTCGACTCTCCTTGTCGATCTTGTACAAGGCCTGCATTCGTCCCCTAATCTGCACAAGATCAGAGTTCCATGGTTGACCACCGCCAGAAATACAACCACCCGGACAAGTCATGACTTCAATAAAATGCAGATCATTTCGACCAGACTTAATTTGCTCTAAGAGTTTCCGGGCATTTCCAACTCCATTTGCCACGGCAACCCCAAGAATTATTCCATTCACTTCAACCTTAGCTTCCTTAATTCCATCAAACCCTCTGACTGCATTAACTGTCAATTCCTCCAAATCTTTTCCTGTTGCGAAAAAATAAGCCGATCTTATAGCTGCTTCCATGACACCACCGCTTGCCCCGAAGATTTTTCCTGCGGAGCTTCGTTCTCCAAAAGGCGTATCTGCTGTATCTGGCTCTAAACTATTCAAATTAATACCACGCATTCGGATAAGGCGCGCAAGCTCCCTTGTGGTCAGAACCGCGTCAATATCAGGAATACCGTGGTTACTCATCTCAGGCCTTTGAGCCTCAAATTTTTTCGCTATACAAGGCATAATGCTGACCGAATAAATATCCTCAGCTTTCACATTTTCCTTCTCTGCAAAATAACTCTTGATTATGGCACCCATCATTTGTTGGGGACTTTTACAAGTTGAGAGATTAGGCAGAAATTCCGGGTAGAATTGCTCAACAAATTTTATCCAACCCGGCGAACAGCTTGTCATCATTGGAAGCACACCCCCATTCTGTAGGCGATGCACCAATTCAGATGCCTCTTCCATAATAGTAAGGTCTGCCGAAAAACTAGTATCAAAGACCTTGTCAAATCCTATTCGGCGTAAAGCTGAAACCATTGCTCCAGCTATATCGGTTCCCGCTTTTACTCCAAATTCCTCTCCCAGAGTAACTGAAACTGAGGGCGCATGCTGCACGACTACAATCTTCTTGGGATCATTGAGGGCATCATTAACTTCCTTGAGATAACTTTGCTCTCGAAGCGCTCCTGTTGGGCAGGCTGTGACACATTGTCCACAAAATATACAGCTTGATACATTCAAGCCAATGTCAAAAGCAGTTCCAACTCTAGTCTTGCTTCCTCGATGAATAAAGTCGATAGCACCGACTGTTTGTATTTCCTCGCAAACCCTCACACATTTTCCACAAAGAATGCATTTGTCAGGATCCCGTATGATGGAAGGACTTGAAACATCCATCTTATGAATGGACTTTGCGCCCTTATATCGTCTTTCTCGAACTCCAAGTTCTTCGGCCAAATCTTGAAGATTACAACTGCCATTTCTAACGCAATAGAGACAATCGTCTGGATGGTTTGCAAGCAAAAGTTCAACTATTGTTTTTCTTGCTCGTAACGCACGCGGCGAATGAGTTTTCACCTTTAATCCGGCAGTAACTGGGAATGCACAGCTTGGAACTAGCCCCCGTTGCCCTTCTACCTCGACCACACACATTCTGCATGCCCCAGTGGGGAATAAACCTTTCATATAACAAAGGGTAGGAACCTTTTCCCCTGCTCTCCTGATCGCGTCAATGAGGTTTTCTCCTTCTTCTGCTTCAACGGTGCGACCATTAACTTCAATATTGATCATACTTTCTCCTTCTTAATGCCTGACTACTGCGTCGAAACGGCAGACTTCCATGCAGGATCCACATCCAATACATTTGTCATCAATTATATAATGGGGACTCTTAGCAGTTCCCATTATCGCGCCAACTGGGCACTTTCTTTTGCAGAGTCCACACCCCCTACACATGTCCTCAAGAATAGAATAGTGCAAAAGCTCGGTGCACACACCTGAAGGACACCTACGTTCGAACACATGGGCTTCATATTCGTCTCGGAAAAATCTTAGTGTGCTCAATATGGGGTTTGGTGCAGTTTGACCAAGACCACACAAACTTGTATCTCGGATCGACTCCGCAAGACGTGCCAAATACATTACACCTTGAAATCTTTCGAGCGCTGCATGTCCTTCTTCCTTACTTCGGCCTTGAGTAATCCGTTCGAGTATTTCAAGCATTCGGCGCGTACCTTCGCGGCATGGAATACATTTTCCGCAACTTTCGCGTTGTATAAAGTCCATGAAGAATTTCGCCACATCCACCATGCAGGTATCTTCATCCATAACTACCAGACCACCTGAACCCATCATAGCCCCAACTGTCTTCAGGGATTCATAGTCCACATCAATGTCGAGGTGTTGTTCCGGTATACATCCACCAGAAGGGCCACCGATCTGAACCGCTTTATATTTCTTACCATCGGGGATGCCTCCGCCAATATCGAAGACAATTTCTCGGATTCTTGTACCCATTGCGACCTCAACAAGACCGGTTCGGGCAACCTTCCCCGACAAGGCGAAAACTTTTGTCCCCTTACTAGATTGAGTTCCAACACTGGAAAACCACTCAGCACCATTCAGTGCAAGAATGGCTACATTAGCTAGAGTTTCGACATTGTTTATAATGGTTGGTTTTCCAAAGAGTCCATTAATTGCAGGGAAAGGAGGCCTAGGCCGTGGCATTCCTCTTTTACCTTCTATACTGTTGATAAGAGCCGTCTCTTCACCACAGACAAAAGCACCAGCTCCTTTCTTAATGATAATATCAACGTCTATTCCACTATCCAGGATATTCTCACCCAATAGATGATATGTTTTTGCTTGCTCAATCGCTTGTTTGAGATGATCGATCGCGAGCGGGTACTCAGCGCGTATATAGACATAAGCTTTATTCGCCCCTATCGCGTAGGCAGCAATTACAATACCTTCGAGTAGCCTGTGAGGATCTCCCTCTATCACTGCTCGATCCATGAAGGCACCCGGGTCTCCTTCGTCTGCATTACAAATCAAATACTTTTGCTTGCTTTTTTGAGCCAAGGCTATTTTCCATTTTTTTCCTGTCGGGAAGCCTCCTCCTCCTCGGCCTCTGAGTCCACTTAGCTCAACCATGTCACAGACCTCTTGTGGCGTCTTAGATTTCAAAACTTTAGACAAAGCCTTATAGCCACCACGCGCTATATACTCATCAATTGAGGACGGATTGATAATTCCACAATTTGCAAGCACCCATCTGGTTTGCATTTTGAAGAAAGGATGATCACCAAGCTTGGCGACATCTGCCCACTCACTGACACCTTCCGGTAGAGTCTGCTCTGAATGCTGTCCAAGCACCAAGTCCTTCAAAATAGAACCTGATAGAACTCCTTCTATAATCGGAATAACATTTTCTGTCGTTACAGAATGAAATGCGAGTCGGGTCTTACCTGGCATCTGAATCTCAACAAGAGGCTCTAGCGAACAGAAGCCAATACACCCAACTTCCACAACATCAATGTCAAGCTTCTTCTCCTCAAGATACTCTTTTATTGTGGCTAAGACCTTAGCGGCTCCGGCGCCCAAACCACATGTTCCCGCTCCAACAAAAATTCTGGGTTTTTCAACATGCTCCAATCTGGCTGCACTCATCCTGCTCTGCAGCATTCTCCGGCATTCCTCACTCTCATGACATAGAGGCCCTTCTGAAAAGCAGGTAATGAAATCCGGGCAAGGCTTTTCATTGGAGTGCCAACACTGCTCACAACATTTAACTTCATGTAAACCATTCATCTTTTTCTTCCTGTCAAATAGTTTAACCTCATCAAGAAACTATATATTTTGCTCTTCTTTTTTTCGGCACTCCGCAAGAATATCTTGTAATTTGTCAGGGGTTAGTTTGGCGTAGAATTCTCCATTCATGCATATAACGGGGGCCAAACCACATGCTCCAATACAGGCTACAACCTCAAGACTAAAAAGACCGTCTCGGGATGTTTGTCCTGCATCAATTTTTAATTCTCGCTTAAGAGCAGAAAGTAAAGTTGCAGAGCCCTTCACATGACATGCCGTACCACGACAGATCTGAATGTGGTACTTTCCCTGTGGCTGGAAGCGGAACTGATTATAGAATGTTGCTACTCCATAGACTTTACTAGGAGGCAAATTAAGAAATTGCCCGATTTTAATGACTGCCTCCTCCGATAGATATCCGCAATTATCCTGAACCTCTTGAAGAATAGGTATCAAAGAATCTCTTTTCGCACCTGGATGCTTGGAAAGAATGTGATCTATTTCCGGTGTTATTGCCATAATTAATACTCCTCAGATCATTCCATAAATTTACTTTTTCCCACTTTGTTGTCTTCCGAAAAAAGCTGCTCGCTCTAAAAACATCGTGACGTCAATATTCTCTACATAAACCCCATGAGGTACTTGTATTGGAACTGGAGCGAAATTCAAAATCCCATTAATGCCGCAGTCTACCAAACTATCAGCACTAGACTGTGCGCTTTCTGCGGGAACAGTCAGAATCCCCAATTTGATATTCTGTTCATCGATAGTTCGAGGCAGTTCATCCAGTGAATAACAACGACATCCATGAAACACTCGTCCCGCTTTTTGAGGATCGTTATCAAAGCTTGCAGCAATTACTAACTTCGACCGACCACCTCGGAAATAAGACAATAAAGCTCTTCCCAGATTTCCAACTCCAAGTAGCGCCACATTTTGAGTCTCTCTGCCATCAAGAAAGTCTGAGAGACTCTCATGAAGCTTAGCTATCTCGTACCCGTGTTTTGGACTGCCTGTGTATCCGCTAGCCATCAAATCACGCCGCACCTGTGCGGCCCCAACACCTGCTCTCCGCGCAAGTTCATGAGAATGCATGTAACTTTCATTTCTAAAAATTGCTTCTTCAAGCAATCTCCGATAAATACTGAGTCGTCCAACTGTTCGAGCTGAAACCTGGCGCATTAAGTGTTTCCCGTATTGTGATTTATTTCACGCTGTGATATTTATCACAGTCTAATTATAACGCCTAAGAGTCTCTTAGAGCAATAAGAATTGCATTCTAGAGCAAAACTTCTTTATTTCGGCAAAACTATTGTATTTATTAATAAGCAAGACTGTTATTTTGCTAACAAGTGGAATTAATATAAGAAGTTAGCTGCTTTCATCGCATCTGCTCAATAACTGCAAGTTGTGGCAAGCTGCAATTGAGTGTAATTTCAGATACTTCTTGAAGAATTCTTGAAGCCTTTTGGACTTCCTTAAAGAAGTTTTGCAGAAAAGCAGGGTGGACACCTGTGCAAAGCTTAAAGAATTAATCAAAGGAAAGAGAGACATTACTACCGATACTGCCCTTAATTTATGTGAAGTTCTTAAAACTTCGCGTGAACCATGGCTTAGTCTTCAAAGCCTTTTCGATCATGCTCAAGCAAAAGGAACGTAGCCGACGTGCTTAGACCTTCTGTATAAAATCTCGGCTTTTTCAACTCCGATCAGGGTTGCCATAACCTATAGAAAGGTCTTTAGCAAGATTGTGATCACTCGTTCGTTTGTATCCAAGCCCAAGTGCTAAGTGGTCGTATAGGGATTCTGCCTCTTCTATCGTCAAATGAGGAAAAGATGCAAATTCATTTTCCCTGGTCCACATATTATCCCTCCCTCGCTGTATTACAACACGTTTAAAACCCCAAGCCCGTGCTTGTTGCTCAAGCATTTTTATCAGCAATTCCTTTCCTTTGACTGTAGCAAGTCCTCTTGCATGACTTCTCCCGATTGGCTCGATTCCAGAAAGTTTATCTGGGCTGTCTTTTGGATATATCCAACCTCTGATTCCCTGAATTTGAGGGATGAAAAGCTCAGTGGGACTCGATGCGTAAAATCCTATTACCGCTTGGGGCTCTTGCTTGTATAAAAGCAAGAAGCCGCAAGGAGCCTCTAAGAAAATTGAAAATCTTTTCTCTCCGAAGTTCGATGGGAAACGCTTAGCAGCCCAATCCCCTAACACAGCCTCAAGCTTTAGCCCACTTTTCAGAAATACTGGAAGTACGTCGTATGATGCCAGCCGATTCAAAGATAACGGCTCGTCTACACATCTGTATTCTTGCAATAGTTCAAAAAGATTTTCGCTATTATTGCTACCCTTTTTTATTTTCTCATAACAATCCATGTTTATTAATGCAGTTTCACAAAGCTTGCGTTTATCCTTTGCTTTATTGGCAAGAGCCACACTAAGTCCTATTGCTGCTTTGTCAAACCCCACTGACTCCAGATATGTCTGCCCCTCCTCACAAAGTTGCGTATCGCTGTCATTATTACACAGACTCCATAATACCAATTCTTTAAAGGAATTACTGTGGTATTCCGAGATTCGCTGACCCTTCAATAAGCTAGAAGCAAACAACGACACAGAGGAAAGCATTCTAATCTTTTCATTAGCTCCAAGAAGCCGCTGTCTATATGACCATTCGTCTAGAGATTTACAGTCAGTTGAAACATTTTCTAGGTTGTCCAAACCATTTAAAATTTCACCATTCAACAGCTCTCGTCTCACCGATTGCGAGAGTATAGAATTCAAAAGCTCAATTGGATTAGCGCAAGCACATCGATCTCGACAAGTGGAACTTAACAAAGCCTCAAACATCAAACACCACAAATAGATTAGTTTAAGACGACAAATAGTGATTTTACATTTTCTGGGAGAGCTACTCAAATAACCCAAGGATTTCAAGAATGAGCAAAAACCCGACTGGAAAAAAGCCTTTTATATCGATTACTAGTGCACCGTTCAGAAAATATTTTAACCAAAACGACTGGTCGGCCGCTTAAGTCTTGCCTTTCCGCACACATAGACTGACCTTATTATTTGGCTCCCTTCAGGCTTGCGCGACGAAGCCTCGGCGAAGTCATGTCGCAAATGCGGTTAAGTAATGATGGTCGAGAGTCAAAAAAATTATTGAAAGCGGCATTAGTATTTTCTCAATAAGTCAAAAGTCTCATCTTCCTCATTAAAAACAATACGAAGTTTGCCCTCTTTCAGTTGTTTTCTCACCTGTGAGACTTTTTCCTCAAGAGTATATTCGTCATGTCCATAATCCGTGCCTTCGCGTAGCACAAATTCCTCAAGCATAGCTTTTAAAATTTCGGGGCTAAGCATCTCCGGCGGAATTTCAATACCTCTGACGGGGGCATTTTCTTTCTTCATAAAGCGAGCTCCTCAAGCTTCCCGCTTTCAGTCCACATTATCCAACACTTCACATTGTCCCCTGAAAGTTTGAATGCTGTCTTTGCCGCTTTTTTTAACACTTCCAGCTGTTGCCTATTGATACCAAAAGCTCTTGCTCCTAAACCGCCAGGAGAAAGAGTATCGACTTTAAAAACATACAAATCCACCAACTCAATTTTATCATCTCTTATGTGCTGCACTACCCTATCAAAGCTTCCATTATAAATCTCAGAAGCATCTTTAAAGACAAAAGGATAATTTCTTAAGACTTTCAAAGAGGCTCCGTTTTTTAAAGCTTGTGCTTCTCTAGAAAAAACATCTTGCGCCGTTTGACTTTTAAGCAACAGATGAAAAGCCTCGACCCCTTCTTTTATCAGTTTCTCTTTGCCAGTGACTTTCCGGCCCAGCGTCTCAAGCTTTTCATCGCTGGATTTAAAATCCTCCAGCCATTCAATATGGCTTAAAAAGACACGCATGATCCGATCGCGGATTTTTGCCTCTTCTGAACTTAGCACAAGTCTTTCAGAAAGTTCTTCGAACGTGCTAAGCCTAAAATCGGATAAGTTCACATGCTGATACAATGGAGTTTTGCTTAGCTCAATTCCAACCGTTGTCTCTTTAACCTCGTCATGAGCTTTACTAACCACTTTGGGACTTTCTACTCTATATTCATCAAGGCTTTCTTTGAGATCCCCCAATTCGGCATAGAATTCTGATGGTCCTTCCACTACATCTTCACTAAGAGTTTGTCTTAGCATAGCACTGTAATTCAATTTTTTGTGGGTGTCTCGCTCTTTGCCAATCACAAAAAGCATCGACTTTGCCCTGCTAAGAGCAACGTACAATATACTCAAAGCTTCACGGCATTTTCTGGATTGATCCTCAATATACAACCTCGTTAGCTCTGGGCTTAAGCCCATGTTGCGCTTGTTGACCCCTCTGACAATTTGCTTTGGCTTTTCTGTGGGAGAATCACTAATATAAAGCAGCGAATCTGCTGCGAACCTGTACATTTCCGAATGAATAAATGGTACAACAACTATATCAAATTCAAGGCCCTTTGCTTGGTGTATGGTCATCACTCGAATTTGTTCTGCGGATGGATCCTCTACTCTGCTTGATTGTACCATACTTAGGAAATCACTTACGCGAGCTGAGCGTCTTCTTTCAAATAAGATCCCAAGTTCTACAAGTTGACTCATCCGACGTCTGTCTCTTTTTGTGCAAAATTGAGAAATTTGCTCTGATATCTTCGCCAGAACACCTCCATAACCTTCATCCAGAATCCTTTTTCTAAGACTAGCCGATAACAGAACTGCACCATCATGATCCTCAAAATCTTTGAATTTAAAAATTTCTCCAAGAGGCGAAACTGAGACATGATATCTCGCCACCTTGTCTCCAGGATGCTCGGAGAGCTTCAACAGAGAAAAAACCGCACAAAGAATCGGCGAATCATCGAGCGCTGTTCCTCCTTCTTCGCTAGCAGCTATGCCGGCGCGCCCAAGTGCTGTGATAATATCGGCAACATCTTGATTTCTACGCACCAGGATTCCAATTTCAGCCTTTGGAGCCTCTATTCTTAGTCTTTCTGCTAATTGAACAATCCTGTCTAAAATCAGATTTTCGGCTTCTTTCTCTGGATCCTCACAAAGGAATTCACAACGTACATAACCTTTACTTTCCTTACGTACAGCACGATGAGGATGGAAACGCTCTTGCCATACTGACACAGCATCAGAGCGCTCTTCCAATGTCTCTAAGCCAGAAAGTGAGGAAAAAACCCGATTAATAAGTTCAATCACCGAAGCAGAACATCGATAACTTGATTCCTTTGATTCTGGAACAAGCTGCGGCCATTTTCTTTCGAGACTGTCGAATATTTCGGCAACGCCGCCTCTCCAACCATAAATTGCCTGCTTGGTGTCTCCTACACAAAAAAACGAGTAATCTAAATCTCCCTTGGATAGAATCTCATCAACTATAGGCTCAATGACCCGCCATTCTTCATTTGAAGTATCCTGAAATTCATCCAACAGCAAGTGCGATAGTCTGCTGTCGAGACGATAATAGAGTTCATCAAGAGCGCCCGTCAGGGCTGCATCACTTAGCTTCTTCTTAACATCACTAAACGAAAGACTTTGCTTAAGCTTTCGCTGTTTTTCATACTCCACTTCAAAGTCATTCATCAACTTATATGTGGCCTCACTCTGAGCACGAAGTTTCCCAAGAATAATTGCTGATGCGTGCTTCAGAAATAGCAAGTATAGCTTCTGAATTTCTTTCGGAATGGAAGTTCTGTTGTATTCACCTTTTCCCTCAAGAATCGATGCGGGAAGTTTGCCTTCAAGAAAGTCTTCCCATAATTCATTTTCAACTTTTCGAAGATCGTTTTCTATCGAACGCAGC